>CAZTAB010000557.1:0-16518 GCA_964611475.1 uncultured Verrucomicrobiota bacterium
CCCTGTGTGTGGATCGAATTCTTCTGCACTTCCCCTGAATGCCCTCGCCCATTGGACATAGCCTGATTGGGGCCGCGGTGGGTACCGCGTTCCTGCTCCGCTCAACGCCAGGAAGCCTTGCCGGGCTCATGGCCGAGGTGAGGGCCCGGCTCGGGCTGATCATCGGTTGCGTACTCCTGGCCAATCTGCCGGACGTTGACCTGATTCCGGGACTGCTCACCGGCGATCTCAACGAATTTCACCGGGGATACACGCATAGCGTGGGCTGGATTCTCCTGGTCGGGGCTGGCATATGGCTTCTGTCCCGGCCCTTTCGCCCGCCCGCCCGGGATCTGTTTTCATGGTGGGTCATCACCGTCGTCCTCCTTGCTCATCCAGTCGTAGACCTGTTTTGCGAGGATCGCGGCGAGCCGGTCGGCATACTCTTTTGGTGGCCGTTCTCGAGGCGGTACATCCAGGGCCCGGTGGATGTTTTTCCCGCCATGGAGAAATCCAGTGTGGCCGCCGTGCTCACCTTTGATAATGTGGGGCCTGCGATCCGGGAGGCACTTGTCGGGACCGTTTTTCTTGCCTTCGTGATCGCATGGAAGATCCGGCCCCGTGGCCGTGTATAGCTACCAACCGATTGGGAAGGCGGTTCAACCCGTGGATGTCCCTGACAAATGAGCGAGACCAATCCAGGCGTGCTCGGCATCATTGCCGGGAACGGGGTGTACCCGGCGGAGCTGGCGCGGTCCGCGCGGTCGCAGGGTGTGTCCCGTATTGTCGCGGTGGCGTTTCGGAGGGAGACCCGCCCGGAAATCGAGGCGTTGGTTGACGAGGTGACCTGGCTGCCGGTGGGCCGGTTGCAGGCTCTGCTGGACACGTTCGCGGGCAGCGGGGTTCGCCAAGTCGTCATGGTGGGGCAGATTTCCCCGACTCATCTTTTCCGTGCGCGCCCGGACCGCCTGATGCGGGAGGTACTCGGGGGTCTTCGGGAGCGGAATGCGCACACGATTTTTGGGGCCGTCGGTGATCGGCTCGCCGACATCGGCATCGAGTTGAAGCCGGCGAGCCTGTTCATGGAGGCGGCGATGCCGGACGCTGGCGTCCTGACGAAGCGGGGGCCCAGCGAAGCGGAGCTTGCGGACATTCAACTGGGCGTCCGGGTCGCCCGAGCAACGAGCGAACTGGACATCGGGCAGACGGTGGTGATCAAGAAAGGGACGATCCTTGCGGTGGAGGCATTCGAAGGAACGGATATCACCATCAAGCGCGCGGGCCGGCTGGGGGGGGCGGGCTCCGTCGTGGTCAAGTGGTCCAAGCCCGGCCACGATGTGCGGTTCGACATCCCGGTCATCGGGAAGAAGACCCTGCGGATATTGAAAAAGTCGCGGGTGTCGGCCCTGGCCCTGCAGGCGGGCCGGTCCATTCTCCTGGAGCGTGAGCACGTGGTGGCCGCTGCCGACCAGGAGGGTATCACGATTTTGGTGGTCGACGAGCCGGTTGCGCAGGATGAGTGAGTCGGTGGTCAAAGTCGGCGTGGTGGGCGTGGGGGCGCTCGGTCAACACCATGCCCGGATCTACCGGGAACTGGAAAGCGCCGAGCTCGTCGGCGTGTTCGACGCGGATTTTGCGCGTGCGCAGGAGATCGCCGAAGAGCAGGGGTGCCGCGCGTTCCGAGACATGAGTGCTCTGGCGGCGGAGATCGATGCCGCCAGCGTCGTGGTTCCGACGGATCTGCATTTCGGGGTCGGGGAAGAGTTGCTGGACCGCGGCCTGCACCTGCTGATCGAGAAACCGATCGCGCGCACGACTCGGGAGGCCGAGACCTTGGTGGCCCAGGCGGAAAAGGCCGGCTGCTTGTTGCAGGTCGGCCACGTGGAGCGGTTTAATCCCGTGATGGGCTATCTGGAGGAGACCATGGGGAATCCCCGCTTTATCGAGGCCCATCGCCTCGCTTCCTATCCGCCGCCCCGTCCGGGCCTTCCCCCGCGCGGCACGGAGGTCAGCGTCGTGCTGGACCTTATGATTCACGACCTGGAAATTGTGCTCCATCTGGTCCGGTCGCCGGTAAAGGAATTTCACGCGGTGGGCGTTTCGGTGTTGAGCCCAACAGCCGATATCGCAAACGCGAGATTGATTTTCGAGAACGGCTGCGTGGCCAATGTGACTGCCAGCAGGATCAGTCCGGAACGGATGAGGAAAATCCGGGTTTTCCTCTCAGACGCGTACATATCCCTCGACTACCAGGAGCAGGCCGGCAAGGTATACCGGGCCGGGGGTAAGGAAATTTCCATCCAGGATGTCCCGATCGAAAGGGGCGAACCGCTGGCCAATGAACTTGCTTCCTTCGTGAGTTGTGTCGCGACGCGGGATCAGCCGCGGGTGACCGGGCGGCATGCGTCCGACGCGCTGAAACTGGCGGTGGAGATATCGCAGTTTATTGCGGAGGAAAACCAATGAGCGGTTCGCTCCTCGTGATTGCCGGCGAGGTCTCCGGGGACCTGCATGCAGGCGCAGTGGTGAATGCGCTGATGGAAAAGGACGCGGACCTGCACGCATTTGGCATTGGAGGCGACAGGCTCGCGCAAAGCGGGATGGAGATCCTTGTGCACATTCGAGAGATGTCTGTCTTTGGCCCTTTCGCGGCAATCCGAAGGTATCCTCACTTCCGGAGGGTTTTCCGGCGGATGGTGGACGAGGCGCGGGAGCGCAGGCCGTCTGCCGCGCTGCTGGTGGACTATGGAGGATTCAATCTCCGGATTGCGCCTGTTCTTAAGCGGCTCGGCATTAAGGTTCTCTACTTTATCAGTCCCCAAGTCTGGGCTTCACGCCCCGGAAGGATCCGGAAGATGGCCGAGTTTGCGGACCGCCTGATGGTAATTTTCC
Source organism: uncultured Verrucomicrobiota bacterium (assembly GCA_964611475.1). Taxonomy (GTDB): domain Bacteria; phylum Verrucomicrobiota; class Kiritimatiellia; order SLOV01; family SLOV01; genus CAUZEO01. Next base: position 2,872 of record CAZTAB010000557.1, read on the forward strand.
CGTTCGAGCCCGGGGTCTACCAGGGCACCGGGCTGCAGGTGGACTTCGTCGGGCATCCGTCGAAGGATCGAATCGCCGCGCACCTGGAAACTCCGGAGGAGGATCTGCCCTGGTCCGGAGAGCCGCGGGTGGCGCTGTTACCGGGGAGCCGGGAACAGGAGATTGACAAAATCCTTCCGGTGTTCCTGCAGGCGGCACACCGGATCGGGCACCTGGTTCCGGGGAGCAGTTTTCTGGTTGCTGCGCCGGACAAGGAGACGGAGGACCTGATTCGTCGGAGACTGGGCCGTTCGGCTAGGCAGGTGGATCGTCTCGAAATCGTCTCCGGCCGGACGATGGAAGTGCTGCGGCAGGCACGTGCTGCATGGGTCGCGTCCGGAACCGCCACCGTGGAGGCCGCCATGCTGGGCTGCCCGATGGTGATCGTATACCGGGCATCGCCACTGTTTTTTGCGCTGGCGAAAAGGCTTGTGAAAGTGCCTTATATCGGGATGGTGAACCTGATCGCCAAGCGGGAGGTATGCCCGGAACTGATCCAGGGGGCCGCCACTGGCTCTGCGGCGGCGAACGCATTGATTCCCCTGCTCGGGGACACGGGCGAGCGGGATCTCATGGTGCAGGCGCTCCGGGATGTTGCGCAGCATCTTGGCCCGGGCGGCGCGGCGGCGAAGGCTGCGGATTTGATCGCCGGCGAACTTGGCATCGACACCCCGGGGGGCTCGGAGAACCTGGGAGGAACCAATGTTTAAAGCAGGCGGGAAGCGTGTCGTTGTGTCTGGAATGGGAATCGTTTCCTGTATTGGAAACGACCGGGGGGAGGTCGCGCAATCGCTTCGTGACGGCCGATCCGGCATTCGGCACGTTCCTCAATATGAAGACCTACAGCTGCGAAGCCGTGTCGCGGGCATGATCGAGATTGATCTCACTTCTCGGATCGACCGGAAATTCCTCCGGTTCATGGGTGATGCGGCGGCGTTTGCCTTTATCGCCATGGGAGAGGCGCTGGAGCAGGCAGGACTCGAGCCGGCGGAGATTTCATCTCCCCGCGTGGGACTGGTCGCGTCATCCGGTGGGATTTCATCCACCAACGTGGTCGAGTCGGCGGACCTGGTCCGGGAGCGGGGCGTCAAGAAGGTTGGCCCCTATCGCATTCCGCGGACGATGTCGAGTGGGGTGTCCGCCTGCCTTGCGACGTCGTATCGGATCCAGGGAGTCAATTATTCGATCGCCTCCGCATGTGCCACCAGCACGCACTGCATCGGACATGCCGCGCAGCTTATTCAGGCTGACCTGCAGGACATTGTTTTTGCCGGCGGGGCGGAGGAGTTGCATTGGTGTCAGACTGCGATGTTCGACGCGATGGGCGCGCTGTCATCGAATTTCAATGACTCGCCGGAAACGGCCTCGCGGCCGTACGACATGTCTCGCGACGGGTTCGTGATCGCCGGTGGTGCGGGCATGCTTGTGATCGAGTCGCTCGACCGCGCAATGGAGCGGGGCGCGCCGATTCTTGCCGAGATCGTGGGGTATGGCGCTACTTCAGACGGCGTGGACATGGTTGCTCCGTCCGGCGAAGGAGCTGTTCGCTGTATGCGCATGGCCTTGGAGACTGTGGACACTCCCGTCGACTACATCAATGCCCATGGAACCAGCACGCCCGCCGGCGATATCGTGGAACTGAAGGCGATTCGGGAAGTATTTGGCGAAAGAATGCCGGCGGTCAGCTCGACCAAGGGACTCACGGGCCATTCTCTCGGCGCCACGGGCGTCCAGGAGGCCATCTATTCGCTGCTCATGATGCAGGATGGTTTTATTGCCGCCTCTGCCAACATTCAGACGCTGGATCGGGATGCGGAAGGCATGCATATTGTTGTCGAACGTTTGGATGCCGCCGACTTGCAGACCGTCCTGACAAACAACTTTGGATTCGGGGGAACCAATGGCTGCCTCGTCTTGCGGCGAGTGGGCTAGGGTTCGCTTACCTTTGATTCGGGATCGCTGCACTCCGGGAGGGAACGATGTTCTCGTCCGAAGCCGGACGATGTTTGGTACATTCATGTGTCCCGCCTGGAACCCGGATCCTGCTCGCTGGCATGGTTCAGCCGACCCGTTCCCGAGTGGGTGCCCACGGGGCAAGATCTTGAGCATTCAGGTTTTCTTTTCTTTGAATCAGGCATGATTGAGTGTATCCCGTGAGCACTGATCGTCCATGACCCCTGAAGCCGGCCAGATTTTAAGCCAGACCAACTTCACCACGCTGGATTGGGCCATTGTGGTTGTGTACCTCCTGTGTTCGGTCGTGGTTGGCCTGGTGGCCCGGAAGTTCGTTGTAAACATGACGGACTACGTGACGGCCGGACGGGCGGTGGGCACCGCTCTGGGCGTCGCCACGATGACCGGGACAGAACTTGGCCTTATCACCGTGATGTACAGTGCCCAGAAGGGGTTTGTCGGTGGTTTTGCCGCGTTTCACATTGCGGTGGCCGCCTGCATCAGCACGTTCCTTGTGGGGCTCACCGGCTTTCTCGTTTATCGACTGCGCGCCCTGGAGGTTCTCACGATTCCCGAGTTTTACGAGCGTCGGTTTGGACGTCGTACGCGCGTGCTGGGTGGGGTCATGCTTGCTTTCGGGGGCATTCTTAACATGGGGCTGTTCCTCAAGGTCGGATCGATGTTCATCGTTGGAATTTCGGGTTTGGGCGACACCGGCGGCGCGTTGCCCGCCGTGATGACCTGCTTGCTGGTTCTTGTGCTGATCTACACCGTTCTGGGTGGCATGATTTCCGTGGTTATCACCGACTACATCCAGTTTGTCGTTCTGTCGTTTGGTCTCCTTGTTGTGACGGCCATTGCGATCGCAAAACTGGGATGGGACCATATTTTCACGACCGTGCTTGCCGAGATGGGTGAAGCCGGATTCAACCCTCTGATTTCGGACGGCGCCTTCGGCACTGAGTACATAATCTGGATGTTCTTTCTCGGACTGGTCGCCTGCGGAATCTGGCCTACCGCGATTGCGAGAGCGCTGGCGGTCGACAGCCCGGCGACGGTGAAGAAACAGTACATGTGGTCATCGGTATCGTTTCTGATCCGCTTCCTGATCCCATATTTCTGGGGCATCTGTGCTTTCGTGTTTCTCGTCACGAAAGCGCCCGATTTGCACACGGTGTTTTTTCCCCCTTCAGAGGGGGAGGAGGGGCTGAACAACCTCTATGCAATGCCGGTTTTTCTCGGCCGGATCCTCCCGGCAGGACTTATCGGGCTGGTAACGGCCGGCATGATTGCTGCGTTTATGTCCACCCACGACAGCTATCTGCTGTGCTGGAGTTCGGTGATCACGCAGGATATCATCGGCCCGCTGACCGGGGACCGATTGACTTCCAGGGCGCGCATCGGGCTGACGCGGATCCTCATCGTTGTCATCGGGCTCTATATCCTGTACTGGGGACTGGTGTACGAGGGCCGCGAGGACATCTGGGATTACATGGCGGTAACGGGCGCAATCTACTTTACCGGCGCATTTTCCGTGTTGCTGGGTGGCCTCTACTGGAAGCGGGCCAGTTCCACCGGGGCGGTTCTCGCCCTGCTCAGCGGATTCATCGCGATCCTCGGTCTTGGCCCGGTGCAGAACTTGCTCGACGTCGAATGGTCCGGCGCCCGGGTGGGGCTGATTACCATCGTGTGCTCGCTCGCCGGGATGGTTCTGGGTTCCCACGTGTTTCCGGACCGGCAGGAGGATGACGAGGCATGAGTTGGATGCTGCTGTGGAAAATCGTGTTTATCGTGGGGGTTGTGGTCTTTGCCGGCATGGCTGTCTGGGTGACGCTCGCCGGCGCGCGGGATATCAAGCGGCTCCTGAAGCAAATCGACAATGCGCACAAGAAGTAGCGCGATGTCAGAGTGTCGCCAGTTTCACCGCCGCGACAATCGTGAGGACGACAGCGGTGCCGTAGCAGAGAATGTCGAGGAGTTTCCCGATGTGAACGCCGAGATCCTCCAGCGCGAACTTGAACCGGTGGGCCCAGTGGAAGAGGCAAAGAAAAATGAGGACGAACAGGAAGAGGCGGGTCACGGGGTGTTGAAGGAGTTCTCGCAGCCCTTCTGCGGTGACCCATCCCGTGGGCACGGCAATCGAAGTGATCACGATGAGCACGGGAACGAAGAACGCGGACATGACACCTCCCGCAGAGAACATCGACCACCAGATTGGTTCGTTCGATTTAGCCATCGTATCAACCCTGGTAGCAGGCGACCCAGAAAACGATTCCGGAAATCACCACCCAGCCCAAGTAGTTGACGCCGGCGATGAGAGCGGGGCTGACCTTCTCCTCGCCGCGGAAGATGACCATGACTTTTGGCGTCAGGTTGATCCAGGTGATGCTGTGGAACAAAGCCAGGGGCAGGGCCGCGATCTGCAGCCCAATCAGCAGCGGGGATCTCAGTAGCGCCTCGAATGCGTTCGCGTCGCCCGCCCGCCATGCCAGAGCCAGCAGAAACAATGCGTACGCGCCGACCGCCACGCAGGTCAGTTCGCGGACCATGAACAACACGTAGGTCTTTTTTTTCAGCCACCACGTCTTCGGCACGGTGCGAACGTAGTCTTTTCCTGTCACTCGTGGACGTTTGTTTGCCATGACTCGTCTATTTTCGCTTGGGCATCAGCAAGGATTTACACCAGTCCTCGGTTGCCGTGACCTTTGCCTGTTGGATGGCCCCCGCCGGGTCGACATCTTTCGGGCACACGCGTGAACAATCCCCCACGAATGTGCATCCCCAGATCCCCTCGTGTCGAAAAATCACTTCCGCTCGCTCCTCGTCGGCTCCATCCCGCGAATCGAGATTGTAGCGTTGTGCGAGGGCGATGGCTGCGGGGCCGGTGAAATCGGGATGCCGCCCGTAGACCGGGCAGGCCGAGTAGCACAGCATGCAGTTGATGCACATGCTGTATTGCTTGTACTTCGCCAGCTCGGCCGGTGACTGGAGATACTCGCACTCGGAGACGGGCTTTTCCTCTTTCGGTTGCAGCCACGGCTGCACATCCGTCAGCTTGTTCATGAAGTCATCCATGTTGATGATCAGGTCGCGGATGACGGGGAAGTAGTTCAGGGGCTCTACCCGGATGGTGCCCGGATGGTAGTCCCGGAGGAATGCCGCACAGGTGAGTTTCGGATCGCCGTTCACCATCATGCCGCAGCTTCCGCACACGCCCATCCGGCAGGACCAGCGAAAACTCAGGGTTCCGTCGATGGTGTCCTTGATGTAGTTCAGCGCGTCGAGAACGACCCAGTCCTCTTTGAAAGGCACCTCGTAGGTCTGGAAGGTGGGCTCCTCTTCCTGGTCGGGGCGATAGCGGAAGATTTCCAGCGAGATCGTCTTTTGCGCTGTGTCATTTGCTGCCATAGACGCGTTCTCCGGGGGGAAGGGAAGTGATGACGACATCTTGGTACTCGATTCGCGGATCGCCTCCCTCGGTGCGATACGCCAGTGAATGCTTTAGGAAATTCTCGTCGTCCCGTTCCGGGTGGTCGGTGCGCTGGTGTGATCCCCTCGACTCAGTGCGTGCGAGGGCGCTATGCACAAGAGATTCCGCGACCTCGAGCATGTTCTCCAGCTCCAGTGCCGTGGTCAGCTCGGTATTGAAGGTGAGGCTGTGGTCGGCAAGTTCGATGTCCTCGAACCGTTCCTTTAATTCGCGAATCTTGTCACACGCGGTGCGAAGGGATTCGTCCGTACGGTAGATGCCCGCCCCGTCCTCCATCGCTCCCTGGAGTTCCGCCCGAATCCCGCCGATCGTTTCCTTTCCGCCCCTTGGCTTGAAGAAACGCTCCCGAATCCGGTTCTGCTCCTCCTCGCCCTGGGCCGCGATCTCGGAAGTCGCGATGTCGCCGCACTCCCCGTGAAAGCGGACGGCGGCCTGCGCGGCACGCCGGCCGAAGACAAGCAGTTCCGTCAGGGAGTTGGATCCGAGCCGGTTGGCGCCATTGATGCTCACGCAGGCGCATTCTCCGGCGGCGTAGAGTCCCGGTAACGGCGTCGCAGCCTCGATGTCGGTCTGTACGCCACCCATCACGTAGTGAATCACCGGCCGAACCGGGATCAACTCCGATACCGGGTCGATTCCTGCGTAGTTCTTGCAGAGTTCTCGTACGAACGGCAGTTTCTTGTCGATTTTCTTCTGCCCCATGTGGGTGATATCGAGGTGGACATAGTGTCCATATTCGCCCTCCAGCGTGCCGCCCTTCTGCCGCTCTAGTTCGAATGCCTGGGAGAGGCGGTCCCTTGGTCCGAGTTCCATGGTTCGCTTCTGGGGATGGTTGGGATCCGTGACGACGAGGGGCTGGCCGAGGTCGTAGTCCTGCAGGTAGCGGTGGCCGTCCTTGTTGAGCAGGATGCCGCCCTCGCCCCGGGAGGCCTCGGTGATGAGTATGCCGGTGCCCGGCAGCCCCGTGGGGTGGTACTGCACGAACTCCATATCCTTGATCGCAACACCGGCCCGGTAGGCCAGAGCCATGCCGTCGCCGGTCTTGACTGCGGCGTTTGTCGTGAAGGGGAAGATTTTGCCGGCGCCGCCGGTGCAGAGGATGGTTCCCTTGCCGGCAATGGCCCGGATCTGCCCGGTCCGTAGCTCCAGCGCCGCCACGCCCTGGCAGCGTCCGTCGTGGGTCAGCAGCCGGGTGGCAAACCACTCGTCGTAGCGGGTGACATTTTCGTACCGCAGGGAGTTCTGGAACAAGGCATGCAGCATGTGGAACCCGGTCTTGTCCGCGGCGAACCAGGTACGTTCGATCTTCATGCCACCAAAGGGGCGAACCGCCACCGTGCCGTCCGGTTCCCGGCTCCAGGGGCATCCCCAGTGCTCGAGACGGATCATTTCCTCGGGGGCTTCATTCACGAAGGCCTCCACCGCGTCCTGGTCGGCAAGCCAGTCAGCACCCGAAATCGTGTCATAAAAATGGTCCTGGAGGCTATCATTGGGCTTGATGACCGCCGCCGCGCCACCCTCCGCCGAGACAGTGTGGGAACGCATCTGGTAGAGCTTGGACACCACCCCAACGCTGAGGTCCGGATTTTCCTCCCCGATCGCGATCGCGGCCCGGAGGCCCGCTCCGCCGCCTCCGACAATCAAAATGTCGTGACTCAGCAGTTCCATCGGGGTTCCTTGCGCTTTCTTGTTCTTTTCCAATTCAAGATCATTCTACTTTCCGTGCGCTGGGTGCTTCGCGCAACAAAAATTTCATTGAAGGTGCTACGAGGGGTCCCACCCGCCAAACAGGTCGGTCCAGAAGTCCTCAACTCCGACCCTCGTCGGCTTTGGAATGGAGGCCGGGAAGGGCAGATGCTCCGCGTCCGCCAGCTCCTCCATGAAGGGGACCACACCCTGCAGAATCTTTTGTACGGTTCCGATGTCCACCCGGCTGATGTCGTCGTCCGGACGGTGATGGAAGAATCTGCCTGTCGTGCAGTTGAATCGAATCCAGGTGGTCGCTGGAACGCCGGCGGCGACAAAAGGGAAATGGTCGGCGTAGGGGTCGATCCGCTCCGCAAACTGGAAGAAGATACCCCGGGGTTCGTAGCTCTGGCGGATCGCTTGCACCATTTCTTCCGGCCCATTTACGATCAACACATTCCAGCCCAGGCCCGACCCGTAGCTGTCTAGATTGAACATGAATTTTCCATTCCGCCCGAGTTCGTCCCGGTGCGCCCGGACATACGCGGCGCTGCCGAGCGAAAGTTGTTCCTCGCACCCGAAGCTGATGAGCCGGAGGGTCCGTCGGTGAGGCTGGCTGGCCAGCAGCCGTGCGCATTCCAGCACCCCAATCACACCGGTGGCGTTGTCGTCGGCGCCGGGTGAACCAGCCTGCGTGTCGTGGTGCGCACCCATGAAAAGTACGCCTGCGTCCGGGTCGGTACCTGGGATTTCGGCGATGACATTTTGTGACATGCTCTCGTCCATTCCGCCGCGGACGGTCAGGCGGGCAGTTGTGGCGCCGTCGACCTGCCACCGCCAGGCGTCCGTGTATGCAACGTTGACGGTCGGCACCGCGCCGATGGCCGTGGTGTAGGCGGGAAACATTCCATCTGCGGGGGGGGTGTCCCCGGGGTATCGGATATCCACCACGAGAAGAAAGGCCGGCGCCGCCTCGATGAGCTTCCGGTAGGCTTCCCGCGATTCGATGTGGCAGCCAAGCATGACGACCGCCATGCCCTTCAGGTGTGACAAGTCTGACCGCGACATTTCTGCCGGCGATTCCATGAAAATGAGGGGGGCTTCGATCCTTTCGCCCTGGGTGCCCGGCGTATTGCTGAACAGGGATCCCGGGAAACATTCCCAGTGGGCCCCGAGGTTGATTTCCAGGATTTCAGACGACACCAGCCGCGCGCGCATGGGGAATTCTTCGATGGTTACACCAGCCCCCGCTGCGGAAAACTCCCCGGCGATGTAGTCCGCCGCCTCGCGCTCCGCCGCGGTCCCGGCGAGGCGCTCTCCAATATGACCGGCCAACTGCTGTAAGTCCCGCTCTAGGCGGACCGGGGAAACTTCGTTCATGACAATTCCTCCTCTAGATGTCCTAGTATCGGAGAAACCTGTTGTCGATACACGAATTAAAAGGGAGGGCAGATGAAGGTCCTGGTTATCGGTGCGAACGGACAAATCGGTCGGATCCTTGTTCCGGGGCTGAAGGCGGCCGGGTTCACTCCCCGGGCGATGGTGCGCGATCCCGGGCAGGTGGCACAGTTCGAGTCTCAGGGCATCGAATGTGTCGTGGCCGACTTGGAATCATCCATTGACCACGCATTTCAGGGTTGTGACGCCGTGGTTTTTACCGCGGGTTCCGGGGGGGGAACCGGGGCGGACAAGACGATGATCGTCGATCTCTATGGTGTGCTGCGGAGCATTGAGGCGGCGCAAGCCGCCGGGTTGCAGCGGTATTTCATGGTGAGCGCACTGAAGGCGCACGACCCGTTGGCCGGCCCGGAGCGGATCCGTCACTACCTGATCGCGAAGCATGTCGCGGACGAGCATGTCGTTCGCAGCGGACTGGAGTATTTCATCCTTCGGCCCGGGCTGCTGACCGACGACCCCGCCGGCATCGGCGTCCAACTTGTTGAAGCGTGCCCCGACCGGACCGGCGCCATTCCGCGCGGCGACGTCGCATCGGTGCTGATTGAGGCATTCAAGCGGGGAGTAACAGGAAAGACTCTCGAGTTGGTTGCGGGGGAGGTTCCGATCGCGGAGGCCGTGGATCTTTGGGTCTAAGAAATTCCGTTTCTTTTGACATGGCTGTTCGATGTTTTCGGTTCGGGGAGAGCCCAGGTTCGGAATACCGGATACTCAATATCGAGTATCCAAACCTCACAATGAAATGCCCAGCCGCCCGCGGCTCAGCTGAAATGCCGTCAGACCTTTTTGTAGCATTTTTGGAACATATTCGCCGGAGATGGACTTCCCAATGAGTTTAAGTACATCTGCCGCGTTTTGAATCGGCTCTCTCCCGGGCTGCAGCGTTAGATCCAGATCCTCTCCCTCCGATTCCGATACCTGGATCAGCGGAATGAACGGGTGCGCCTGTGCGGGATGCCGTTCGACGCATGCCACGATGGCTTCTACTCCCGTGGCGCCCAGTCCGCCCAGGATATCTAGTTCGTCGTCGGTCGGTACATCCATGATGTGAAAGCCCGGAGCATCCGGCGCGTCCCCGTACGGAAGGGTGGCAGAAGCCGCATTTGCAGAAAAAAGGTTGGAAATGAGGGCTGGCGAGGCCAGGAGGGTGGATGTGGCGGGAACAACGAGCGACCCTCCGGCAGCGAGGATCGATCGACAGGCCACCGTAATGGACCCGGCCATCAGAGCTGTAATGGGAGCGCTGGAGAGAAGACCAATGATCGGCGGGCTCAGGCTGCCGCGCGGATCGTCCTGATGCCCGGAGAACCATTCGGAGATATGCGCCGCCGCCCGGCGAATTCCCCCGTCCTTCTGTATGCTCGCCCATCCAAAGCGTTCACCCGGGATCTGTGACTGTTTCAGCAGATCCTTGAAGAAGGTGTTCTGATACTTCTCGCACCCGTGCTCGAGGAATATCGCGGAGTCGACGGAAGGATGCAGAACATAGTTGAGAAGGGTTCGCGCCGCCAGATCCCCCGATTCCGCGGCATGGCAGCCGCAGCCTTCGGTATGTGGAAGAGCGATGTACCGCCTTGCCTCGCCTGGACTCGTGCTACTGCTCTCCTTCTCCAGGTTTTTTGCAATGAGATTGGCAACCTGGCCGGAACAAAGGCTGTTGGGCATGATCAGGCCGATCCGCCTGCGACGCGCCGGCCCCTCAAATGGAAGCACGGCTCCGTCACGGGTGGGAATTGGTTGCCCAGAAAATATTTCGCCCGCCTCGATTTCCTCCGGGGGCCGGTCTCCGCCCTGTTGCCAGTTCCGCCAGATCTGGACCTGGCTGTGTCCAGCCCGTTCGCCCGCAGTGCGCTGCCCCCCGGCCACGGTCAGTGTCCGTTCGAAGGTCTCGCGTCCCAGTCGATCCATGGATACCCCGTCCAGGTATCCGCCGGCGTTGACGTCCATTTCGTCACGCAGCATCTGGTACCGGCCTGAGGTGGTTACGACTTTGATGGTCGGCACGAAGGGGAAGTTCGTGATCGATCCATTGCCGGTTGTGAAAAAGATGAGATTCGCCCCCCCCGCGACTTGTCCGGCAACGCTTTCCAGGTCGTTGCCGGGCGAGTCCATGAAATAGAATCCGGGCTTGGTCATACGGTCGCTGTACGGAACGGAGTAATCGAGGCGGACGGACGGATCTTTCTTCAGGGCCGCTCCAATTGACTTCACGACGATGTTGTAAAGTCCGCGGAACCGGTTCCCTGCGGATGGGTTTCCCTCGGGGGTGTGTCCGTGCCGCGCTGCCAACTCACGGAATTCTGAAATTGCGCGGAGAAAAAACGTTGCGGTTTTCAGGTCGCGCACGTTGTCGAGCATGTACGGCTCGGCGCCGATCAGTTCCGTTGTTTCCGCAATGCACGCAGAGCCGCCGTGCCGAATGATTTCCCGAGATACCCACCCCACCAGCGGGTTGGCTGAGATTCCCGAAAACCCATCGGAACCGCCGCACTGCAGCGCAACTTTCAGGTGGGAGAGGGGCTGGGGGGCTTTCCTGCACGCGTTCGCCGCGGGCAGCCAGGAGGAGATGATGCGTGCGGAGGCCTCGACCGGATCCTTTTGGATATCGCCTAGGCTGAGGAATGCGTGGGGCACGTGCTCCAGTGGTTCAGCGCTGGTTGTCATGTACGCGCGCAGCACCTTATTCGTGACTGCTTCCGAGCCGTAGTCGATGGAGAGTACTGCGGCCACATTCGGATGGACGAAGAACCCGGAGAGGGTGGGGAGTAGGCGGTCGAGGTTGTTGGGTGCTTCCTCCATGCCACCTTCCGTGTGGGTAACCGGCACCACGCCGTCGATGTGGGGGAAGTCCGACTGCACATCCCGGAAACGTTCAGCAATCACACGGGCGAAGGCTGCAACGCGTGAGCTGACGCCAAGGACCACGATGTAGTTTCGGGTTCCGGCTCCCCGTGTCCCGGGGCGCCGGAACCCGTTGAATGTGGCCGGGTTTTCGCACGGCTTGACCTGCCGTCCAGGCGTGAAGGAGTCCTCGTCCAGCTTGAAGTCAGTTTGTGCATCCGTGAAGTTGGCTTGCTCGGGAAGGCCCGACTCGACGTCCATCAGCGCCAGCGCCTGCAGCATGCGATTGTTACAGACGTACTCGCCGGGCACGATCTGCCGCGTGGCAACCGCAAACGGAAGCCCCCATGACAAGAGGGCGTCTCCCGCTGCAATCTGCTGGATCGCGAAACGATGTCCTTCCAGAATTGTATAGGGGATATCCCATTCGCCGTTCCCCGACAGGATGCGCGCACCCGCCTCAATCGTATGAATGGCAACGGCGACATTGTCATCCGCGGCTGCCATTCGTGCGATATCGGCAAGCTGAAGCTCTGATTTCATGATCCTGATCGTGAAATAACCCGTATGTTCTACTTCACGACGATCGTTGGTTCAAATCCTATGCGAGTCGCTCCCCGATTGTCGGAAAGCTTTCCATGCGCGGGGTGGAGGGAACGTGCGTTTCCGGACTGCGGCGAAATCCCTCAAGTGTCCGTGGGGTAGGTGTACGGATCACAATGATTGAGCAGCCGGTATCGTTCTCCAAGCCCGAGAAGGATCAGGTTTGTCTGAAGCATCTGGGGGGCCATGGTGTTGGAGCGAAACATGTCGTGGTGGCAAGGAATGACCACCTTGGGTTGGATTTGTTCGGCCAGCTTCGCGGCCTCTGCGGGACCGAGGTTTCTGAACGCACCATTGATCACGGTGATCATCACGTCCGGCTTGTGATCCTTGACCCCCATCCAGACGAGGTCCTCGAAGGAGGTGTCGCCGGTAAAATAGAACGTTGGCCCATCTGCCACGGAGACCAGGTAGCCGACGTGTGTCATGTCGTCGGATCCGAAGCCGATGGCGAAGGTTGTGCGCAGGGTGAGATCGCCGATCGTACAGATTTTGTTCGGCCAGGTCATGGTGATCTGATCCCGGGGCACCCCGATCTCCGTTTGGAGGCGCTCCCAGGTTTCGCAGGGGGCCAGATAGGGGCCCCTGCCGCCGGCTTCACGGTAGGGTTTGATTGTTTCCGGATCCATGTGATCAAGGTGCGAATGAGTGAAGACAAGCATATCAACGCACGCCAGGTCCCCGGCCGCCATGGGGATCGGAATCTGGCGTGAAAAATCGAGACCGAGTGTTTTTACCGCCTCCTCGCATGAATTGGACAGGTAGGGGTCGATGGTGATGATTGTTCCGCCGGGGCTTTTGAGCAGAAAACTGTTCTGACCCAGCCACCAGACGGTCAAGGCTCCCGGGGGGACCGAGAATTTCCGCAGATCATTCTGAGTTAGGGTCGTCATAACAGCCTCGTTTGCGAGGGAGAAATACTTTCTACAACTTGCCAAAAGGGTGGTGTAAAAGGAAGAAAGAAGTGCCAAGAGAAAGCAACCGGATTGTCGCATGTCGCCGACAATGGACCCTTTCCGCTTGTCATTACCCATGGCCGGGGATGATTTTTCCCCACGGCCTGAGTTCTTGTGAGGCTGTCTTGGGCCCGTTCCGCCCCGTGCGGGTCGGCACCGGATCCGGCGATTCCACCTCCAATAAAAACGACTACGGAGAACGGTCGGATCTTAGTAGAGGTTCATCACTCCACCGTCGATGGGGTAAGCCACCCCGCTGATGAACGAAGCTTCATCTGAGCAGAGGTAGAGAACGAGTGCGGCGATTTCATCCGGCTTCGCCATGCGTCCGATCGGTTGGTAGGCGGAGAGCTCGTCGAACATCTTTTTCTCGTTGCCCGGGTAGTACTTTGCGAGGTACCCGTCCACAAAGGGCGTATGCACGCGTGCGGGGCAGACACAGTTGCAGCGGATGCCTTTTTTTATGAAGTCCTCCGCCACCGAGTAGGTCATGGTCAACACCGCACCTTTGCTCATGGAGTAGGCAAAACGGTCCTTGACTGCGGTCAGCGATGCGAGGGAAGCGAGGTTGAGAATCACGCCGTGGCCCTGCGGTTCCATGATTTTCACCGCGGCTTGCAGGCA
>CAZTAB010000558.1:0-3511 GCA_964611475.1 uncultured Verrucomicrobiota bacterium
GGCTGCCGGCGGTGGCCACCATGACCTTCGACAAGGGGCCGCGCGGTTTTTTCACCATGTTCGGGACCACACCTGCCCGTGCGGCCGAGCAACTCGCGGAGGCAGGTGCGGATATTGTCGGCTCGAACTGCGGGTTGGCGATCGATCCGATGATCGAGATCGTCGGCGCGATGAGCGAAGCCACTGATTAGCCGATCCAAACTCATGTGAACGCGGGCAATCCCACGATCGTGAAAGGCGAAATCGTCTATCTCGACACGCCGGACTACATGGCCGACAAGATGAAGGGTATGGTGGATGTCGGCGCAAATATTATCGGGGGATGTTGCGGGACCGGTCCCGATCACATCCGGGCTTTCGTTCAAGCATTGCGCGTAAAGGCATAATTCCACATGACGTTACCGACCGAACCCACACCCGAAACTTCCCCGCTGAAAACGGCCGAGCTTTCCGACATCGCGAACAAGCTGGTCCGCGATGAGATCGAGGAGTATATCGAGCGCGAGGACGAGCGGCAGGAAATCATCAACCTGTATGCGCAGGCCAAGCCGTTCCTCCAGGACATGGCAGCATCCATTATCGAAGGCGCGCACGAGACCACGGACAGCCTTACCGAAGCCGCCTTGAAAGACGGCGTCGATGCGCTCGAAGTCATGGACGACGGGCTGATCGCCGGCATGGCGATCGTGGGGATCAAGTTCCGGGAGAATTTTATTTTCGTGCCTGAAGTGCTGGCCTGTGCGCGCGCTATGAAGGCGGGAATGAAACATATCGAGCCGATTCTTTCAGCCTCGGGGATCGCGCCGCCCGGCAAGGTGATCATGGGAACGGTGAAGGGCGACCTGCACGATATCGGAAAAAATCTTTGCATCATGATGCTGCGCGGCGCCGGGTTTGAGGTGATCGACCTGGGGGTCGACACTTCCCCGGATGAGTTCATCGACGCGGTCGAGGAGCATGAGCCGGACATCGTGGGGATGTCGGCGCTGCTTACCACCACGATGCCGAACATGGGCCGCACCATCGAGGCCTTCATTGACGCCGATCTCCGCGACGAGGTGAAATTCATGGTGGGCGGCGCGCCCGTGACCGAGGAGTTTGCCGACGACATGGGCGCCGACGCCTACGGCGACAACGCGATCGAGGCCGTAGAAATCGCCAAGCGCCTCTGCGGTGTCAGCTCGCAAGAAGGTAGTCGTCGGCCTCCGGGGAGTTGAGGCCGGGGAGCGCGAAGGAGGGGCAGAGGTGAGCCACGGGCCCCCTTGCGCATTCCACACTCTTTTCCAGTCGCCAAAGCAGCCATCCCCTGGAGGTGGATGGCTTTATTGAAAGACTCAATGTTTTTCGGTGTTCAGTGGATGGAAAGAGTGATGACTGGGGCTTTATGCCGAAATTCCCGCTGTGTTATAACTCCTAGGCGACCATGGGGAAAATAGACAAAAACCAGGTGGAAAAACGGCTGCAAAAGATCTCCAATATCTTTTCCGGCATGGTGGAGCATGCTGATGAGCAATTGTTGACGCGTTGCCCATACAAGATCCGCCACGACCAGTGCACCGCGAAGTTCGGCTGCCGGAATCAACGGAAACCGCCGGCGCAAGGAGATCCCCTGATATGCGGAGGCGACGACAAGATCGATTATCGCACTGCATGGGATACCGACCCGGAGCATGTGAACCGGGTCCACGAAGAGTTGTGCGGGACCAGGCGGAGGGCGGGGAAGCAAAACGAAGTATCTGGAGGGCGTGTTTCGTCGGGAAGGAATCACTGCCCGGCCGAGAGGGGCAAGACGCTGTTCGACCACGCTGACATCCTTGGAATCAAGGTGCCCACATCCTGCGGCCGGTCGGGAATCTGCCACGAGTGTGTTGTGGAAGTGGAGCAGGGAATGGACGCGCTTTCGAAGCGTAGCGTCGCCGAAGCATATCTCACTGGCTCTTTTCGGCTCTGCTGTCAGGCGTTCGTCGACGAGGCCGACAAGGACATTCGCTTTTCCCTGCTCGAGCGCTCGCCTAAAATCCTGACATCGACCTCTCGGCGGCACGTCGAGCCGAAGCCGGCTGTGACCCGGCGGGGCAACCGCGTCTTCTATCTCGGGGAAGATATCGATAAATACCGGGGGCGAATTCTCGGGCTCGCGCTGGACGTCGGGACAACAACTGTCGCCGGAGAGTTCGTCGACCTGGAATCCGGCGCGTCCATTTATTCGATATCGTTTCAGAATCCCCAGCGCTTCGGCGGCAGCGACATCATGAACCGGATCAGCTATGACGGCGGCGTCTACCAGGGGGAGCTGAACCAGGCGCTTATAAACACGCTGAATGATGAAATTCGTGAGGCCACCGCCGAGCTGGGAGTCACGTTCCACGAGATTTATGAGTTGGTAATCGTCGGCAACGCTACCATGCGGGAGCTTTTTTTGAACAGGGACGTGCAGAGCATTGGACAGAAGCCATATAAATCGTCCATCGAATTCGAGTATCTTGATGGAAAACGTGAATCGACCGCGGTAACAATGCTTTCCCGGAAGCTTCGTCTCCGCGCCAACAGGAATGCGCGCGTATACGCCGGCCCGATAGTTGCGAGTCACGTGGGCGCGGATGTCGCCGCGGATCTCATCTCGATGGACATGGACAGCCAGACCGAGCTGGTGATGATGATCGACGTCGGGACGAACACGGAGGTCGTCCTGGGGACGCGTGACCGGTTGATCGCGGCTTCCTGTCCCGCCGGGCCAGCCTTTGAAGGCGGGTTGGTTCAGTTTGGGATGACGGGCAGTGAGGGGGCCATCGAGTCTCTTCGGTACGTGGATGAAACGTGGCAGTACAGGACCATCGGCGACGTCGCAGCCCGGGGGATCTGCGGATCGGGCCTGATTGATTTGATGGCGGAACTGCGCCGTCACGACCTGAGCACGCCGAAAGGAGTTTTTGCCGGCAAGGTCAGTGAATTCACGATCGTTCCCGAACAAGGCATTACGTTTTCCCGGCTCGACTCGAGCCACCTCGCCCAGGCGAAGGCTGCGAACTACTGCGGGCAGATGATACTTATGCGCGCGTACGGGGTATCGCCGGACCAGATTTCCAGGCTGTACCTCGCCGGAGGATTCGCCAATTACGTTGATGCGGACAGCGCCATTGAGATCGGGTTCCTTGCTCCGGTTCCGGCAGAGCGCATTGTGAAAATTGGAAATGCCGCGTTGCAGGGCGCCCGCGAGATGCTGGTCTCGATGAAAAAACGGGAGGATATCGACAGGCTGGTGAAGACCATCGAGCACGTGGAGTTGGAGACCACGGAGGACTTTTTCGAGGTGTTCACCGATGGATGCCTGTTGAAACCCATGGAAGGGGGGTGGTGAGGCGGGGTTGTCGGTTAGGGTTCAGGTTGTAGCCCGACCTGTACTGGTGAGGCACATTTGTCAGTGCGCCCGGTTCTCAATCCAAATGATTTTGATTGCGGGGGCGTGAGATCAAGTTCGCACGGTCCTCCTTAAAGCTGTTGGCTGCACGCC
>CAZTAB010000559.1:0-15229 GCA_964611475.1 uncultured Verrucomicrobiota bacterium
AGGAGTGGCGCACCCCCCGATCCTGATCGTTGTGGTGGATCAAACCGGATTTGCCGTCCCCTTCACAAAACATCACGAGGCCCTGGTCGTTGGCGCCGGCGCCCTCGTCCGGGTATCCCAGCCCGTCGGTCACGGAAAGAAGCGCGCCGTTCTCGAATCGCACCCTGCCATTTGCCCACATGAAGGCCTCGTTGCCGTTCGGGAAATTTCGCCGGACGCCGGAGACAGATACCTCGACGGGGCGCAATCCTGTGATGAAATACACCTGGTCGACGTAGTGGCACCCGACGTAGACAAACGGATCGGTCTGGTCCGTCGTGAACCAGTTCTGAAAATTGGAATGGCGATACAGGTAGGGTTCGATCAGCTTCGCTTCGCCCATGACGAATTCGCCGAAGCGGCCGTCGCGGTACTCCTGCCGGGCCATGAGGGCGCGCCGGTCAAAGCGCTTGTGGTACTCGATTCCTATGAATAGTCCCTTTTCCAGGGCGACGTTCTTGATTTCTTCCGCCTGGTTGTATTCCAGCACGAGGGGTTTCACGGCGAGGATATGTTGATTGGCGGCCAGTGCGTCAGACGTCACCCGGTAGTGGAACTGATCCGGGACGGCCACGATCGCCGCCTGGCGCGGCGCCATCGACGCAAGCACTTCCTTGTAGAGATCCGGGAAATTCCGGCCGTCGGCCTCCGACAAGGCCGGGTACGGCTCGAAATCCTGGCCCGGGAAAGCGTTTGTGATATACGGGCTTTCCTTCAACACCCTGAGCGTGGGCGTGTGCCGGGCTGAGATGGCCAGCTTCCCGACCCGCCCGGTCCGCTGAAGATGAAATACAGACGGAAGAATCTGATCGTGCGTGATCATTCCCCCGCCAATGATCGTGACGTCGATCGGTTTCATGATCCAAGGCTTAAAGCACAGTCGGACCCCGATCACAATGCTAATCCCGGTCGGAGCCGATTCAGATTACGATTCGGATTGAAATTGGAATTCAGATAGGCTGAGAATCGCGGCTTGGGTGCGAGAACCCCAAAACCGACGACCGAACACCGAGAACCCGCGGCAGGATGCCGCACGGAAACCTGAAACCCGGAGCCTCCCATGCTTTGGCACGAACAAACCTGGCCCATCATTCAGTCTCTCGACAAGGAAACCCCGGTGGTGGTCCCGCTTGCGTCTTGCGAGCAGCATGGCCACCATCTGCCGCTGTTTGTAGACACCATCCAGGTAAACGAAATCGCGGATCGTTTAGAGAAACGGTTGGGCGACGCCATGTTGTTGACGCCTTGCCTTTGGCTCGGGTGCTCTCATCACCACAAGGATTTTCCCGGGACCATCAGCGTGGTGCCGTCGTTGTTCAGCCAGATGGTTGCCAGCGTGGCGGAAAGTATCCTGCGGGCCGGATTCCGGCGGATCTTCTTTCTCAACGGACATGGCGGAAATGAAGTGCCCGGCAGCCAGGCGCTCTGCGAGATGGTTGCAACAAACAACAGCGCGGACGATGTCTATCTCGCGCTGGCCTCGTGGTGGAAGGCCGCGGTTGATGGACTTGCGCCCGATCGCCACGGATTGGAAACACCGCGTATCACGCATGCCTGTGAAGTCGAAACATCCATGATGCTGTTCCTTCGCCCCGATCTCGTGAGGACGGACCGGATCGTCGAGCATGACCTGGTGCTCGACGGCGAGTGGTTTAATTCCGACTACGGGGGAAAGGTTGAAGTCTTCCGCCGTTTTCACCGGCTCACCGGCCCCGGATGCATGGGGAAGCCCAGTGCCGCCACAGCAGAGAAAGGTGCCTCCATGATGGAAGCCGTCCTGGATGATCTGGTGACCTTTCTCGGCGAGTTTGCCTCCTGGCCGGACCTGCCTCCGGGGGGGGAGAAAAGAGAGGGCTGATCATGAGATTCTCCGGGGTTTCGCCGTGAACTCGATGCAAACCAACTCGCTGGCGTTGACCATCGACCCGGACCGGCCTGAACTCACATTGTGGGACCGCGGGCGCAACCAGCGCCTGCTTTTCGCGCCCGACTTCGCGTTGTTCTGCCCGGTCGTGGACGGCAGCCCGGTGCGCCCCCGGCTCGTGGACACCGTCTCGCAGCCCGACAACGTCACGCTCAAGTTCGACGCCCCGCCGCTGGTGGATTTCCAGGTCCATGTAAAGCGCGCAGCGGATCATCTGGAAATCTCTTCCCGCTTCGGCGTGGCGGCCGACTGTGAACTGAACCGATTGGAGCTTTTCCCCGGCGGGACCGGGCTCAATCTCCACGACGTGGTCAACTTCCGCAACCGGCACCATACGCCGAACACCTGGGCGGAGCTGAACCTGGGCGGAGAGGGTTTCGAGACCGACACTTATTCGGGGGATTGGCAATTTGCCCCGCACCCCACCCTCTTCATTTTGCGGAAGAGCGACATCCAGTTGTTTTTCGGGGCGCTGGATCTGCCCACCTCCTTCGGGATGTTTTTGAAAGTGAAAGAAAACCGGGTGGCCCACTGGTACCTGGATTATGGACCGGAAGGGTTTGGACAACTGCTGAAAGGCGGGGAGACGTTCACCTCGCCGCGCTTCTGCCTGTTCGTCGATCATGATAAGACCGTCTATGAAACCTTGGACCGCTACAACGATTTGCTGATCCGGGAGGGTCTGATCCCCGATCCCCACGAGAAGAGACGCCACGCCTGGCACACCGAGCTTTCCTACGTCACGTGGATCGATCAATGTAAGGCCGCCGCGGAACGGGGCATCGATTGCCCCGGCCGACTGGATGAAGGGTGTGTACGCGAGGCGTTGTCCGTGATCCGGCGCGAACGGTTGCCGTTTCGCCTCTTCTGCCTGGACGATGGCTGGCATGTATCCCGCGGCCAATGGGAGCCGCATCCCCGGCGCTTCCCCGACCTGCGGAAGGTGGTGGATGAAATTCATGCACAAAACATGAAGGGGATCGTCTGGTGGAACTGGGCAGAGTTGTATGACGATGCGGAGGCCGATCCCGCGCACCTGATCGGCGGGGGCAAGCGGAACCGGCACGGGCGTAGGATGCGGGATTACTCCCATCCTGCCACACAGGAGTACCTCGACGCGCTCTTCCACAAGCTCTTTTCCCCTGATCCGGGCTGCTACGATCTCGACGGGATCAAGAGCGACTTCCTGGCCGACAAGGTGCACGCCGACATGCCGGTCCATGATCCGAACTGGCGGGGCGAGGAAAACTACTTCCTCCAAGTGTACAAATTGTTCTACGGGCTGATGCGCAAGTACAAGCCCGACGCCTGCCACGTGGGCTGTGCCGGCCATCCCTTCCTGGCGGAATTCATCGACATCAATCGCACCTATGACGTGTTTTCGTCCAACCCGGAGGAACACGTAACCCGGGCCCTGATGCTTCGGCACACGACACCTGGTTGTCCCGTCGCGTTTGACTTCCACATGTATCTTGAAAACCGGGATGCGTACTTCCGCGCTGCGCGGGACAACGGGTGCTCCGTTCAGATCGGCAACCTCCTTGGCATGCGGCAGGATTTTGCTGCTCCGTGGGAGGCCGCAGATGAGGCATATTACGAGATGCTGCGGAGGGAATTGACACAATCAAGTTCCTGAAGGCGATAGCGGCGGGGTACATGTCCCCCCGCCCCCCCCCCGCGCGCGACGGGATGCCCCGCGATGCGCTGCTCGGATTGTTCCCATGCTGGCGACGGTAATATTATAGTCTTTCCGTGCGAGCCCGGATCTGGTTTTCTCATACGTTCCTATGTTGGGGCTGACAAGTGTCGAACTTCTTCTGATTACCTTGGCGATCACAACGGGCTCGCTGAATCAATCTTCCCTTGGATTTGGCTCGGCGCTCGTCGCGCTTCCGGTTCTGGCCTCTATCAGTCCGGTATTCGCTCCGGGCCCACTCATGGCGGCCGGCGTTTTGATGGGTTTTCTGATTCTGGTTCGCGATCGTTCGGGACTGGATTTCCAGGGAGTGAAGTTTGCCTGGCCGGGGCAAATTTTAGGCATCGCTGGCGCGCTGATCGTGCTGGAACTGATCCCGAAGGAAGAGATGACGATCTTTTTCGGGGTGGCGCTGATCGGTGCTGTGGTGCTCTCGACAAACAAGTTTTGTGTGCGTATTACCAGGCGGGCTCTTTTCCTGGCCGGGATTCTCTCTGGCTTCATGGGGACTACATCGGCACTGGGTGGCGCCCCGCTGGGAATTCTGTATCAGAATGCCCCCGGCAAGCGCTTGCGGGCGACGCTCGCATGCCTGTTGCTCGCGGGTTCGGGCAGCGTCCTTATCGCCCTTTTGGTTTCGGGACACTTCGGGCGCGCGGAGTGGCAGGCGACGCTTCTTTTGTTGCCCGGGTGCATCGCCGGGTATGCGCTTTCCTGGCCGGTCGCCCGCTACCTGGATGCCGGCCGTGTCCGTGTCATGGTTCTTGCGTTTTCCGGGATTGGGGGCGCTTTTCTCGTCGGCAGGGCCTTGTGAGATTTTTTGGTTCAGGGGAGGATCTGGTCTGGGCGCCAGGGTTCAAGAGCAACGTGGATAAAGGAGACACCTCACAATGAAATATCGGCGAATGGGACGTACGGGACTCGTTGTTTCGGAGATTTGTGTCGGCGGATGGATACATATCGGCGGCGACATTCCGGATGAGGACTCTGCGGAAATCCTCCGCATCGCCTTTCGCAGGGGGGTTACCTTTTTCGACACCGCGGAGGCCTATGCGGCGGGCCGCTCCGAGGAGGTGATGGGGAAAACGCTCAGGCAGTTGCCCCGTGACGAAATTGTGATCGCCACCAAGGTCTCGGGGGCCGGCGCGAATTTGACCACCACGCAGGGCTTGACGCGATAGCACATTCTCTCGGCGTGTGACAGCAGCCTTCAACGTCTTGGCGGCGACTATATCGATCTTTACCAGGCGCACTGGCCCGACCCGAACGTGCGGCTCGAGGAAACCATGAGCGCACTCAACCATCTCGTGCAGGCAGGGAAAGTCCGGTACATCGGCTGCTCCAATTTCTTTCCGGAGCAAATCTATGAGTCGCTTGAGATTTGCGCACGTGAAGGCTGGGCCCGATTCGATTGCGTGCAGCCGCACTACAACCTGCTCTCTCGCGACATCGAGCAGGATCTCATGCCCCTCTGTCGCCTGGCTGGGATCGGCATCATTCCCTATAGCCCGCTGGCGGGTGGTTTGTTGACCGGGAAATACAAGGCGGGGGGAAAGCCGGCGCCCAATACCCGCGCCTATCGAAATGCCAGCTTCCAGAAGCACATGACCAGGAACACGATCAACAAAATAAACAAGTTGCGCAGGATCGCCGCCACGAGGAAAAAAACCGTGGGGCAACTCTCGTTGGCCTGGCTGCTCAGCCACCCCGAAATTACGGCCCCCATCGTGGGTCCGCGCAATGCGCAGCAGCTTCGGGAGAACGTCGGCGGAAGTGGCTGGCGGCTGCGGGACAGCGAACTCAGGCAAATCGCGCGAATCGTCGGTTAGTTCAGGGCTCCGCGTTTGAACAGGCCCCAACGAAGAAAACGGGGGTGGATGGGGGAAGACCAGTCCGTTTTCGGGTCATGCTTCGGCGGCCTCCGTGTGAAGGACGCGTTTGTCCCGTGGGCGGATCTCCGTTGCTGTTGTCCGGTGGTGGGGATCAGTTTTCGGGGCTTGGAAGCGGCGCCACGTACTGGTAGTCGGGATCTTCCTTCTGCCTTTTCATGATTGTTCCGATCTCACGCCATGTTGCAATCAGGCCTCTGGGACACGGCTGCATGTCGTCCCGGATGGTCCTGTGCAGTCTCCCAAGATGGTAGCAGGGGACGGCCGCGTACATGTGGTGCTCGGTGTGAAAATTCATGTGCCAGTAGAGAAACTGAACGAAAGGGTTGATGAGGATTGTCCGGCAGCAGAGGCGATAGTCCGGCACCTCGTCCTGCAGGCCGATGTGCTGGGTGTTGTTGGTGAGGAAAAGGAGCCAGCCACCGTAATGAGGCGCCAGAGTGATCACGACGGGAACGATCCAGTATCCCAAGAGAATGGAAATGACGGCAATCGCTGCGTGACCTGCAATGATGATTCGGGACCAGCGAATGAGTTTCCGGCGCTTCTTGGGGTCGGATTCCGGAAAGAGGTTTGCGTGCCACTCGTGCCGGGTGATTCCCAGGGCGAATTCAATGTGCATTTTCCAGGTCTGGTAGAACCCCTTTGGATTCACAAACCCGGAGGCGAAAAAATTTCGAAGCGTGACCTGCTGCGGGAGTACCACTTCCAGGTCATCCGGCGGGTGAAGTGTGTACTGGTGGTGCCTGGTGTGGCTTGCGGTGAAGAGATGATGGGTGTGCAAGCTTAAGAAAGAGAAGATCCGGAGGAAGAAACCGTTCAGCCACCGGGTTCTGAACACGGTCTTGTGACACAGTTCGTGAAATCCATTCAGCAAGAAGGCCGAGCACGTGCCGTGCGCGAAGAGAATCAGGAAAAAAACCGGCCAGGGCCAATTCTCCGCGGCGTAGCAGGCCGCGCTGCCGGTGATCACGAGGATGCCGAGGTGCCCCAGCGTCTGTCCGAAGCCCTTGAGATCGCTTCGCTGGTTCAGGGCCCGCAGTAGCTGTGGGTCAATGGGGCAGCGGTACCATTTCCGGGAAACGGTTCGATTGATTTCTTCGTTTGCCATGAGATTCGGAGGTTGCGTTTTATTTTCTCTGACAGGTCCGCAAAGGTCAATGTCGCGGAAGCGGGTGGGGCGGCGGGCGTGCGCTCGTCCCTCCGTCGGTTCTGGTTTTTGGCCGGGAGCCACAGGCCTCCCTCCTGTGGCATCTGGGGTTCATCCTCTGCCGACAAAGGGCATGGATACGGGAAGGACAGTGCTTTCCAGGACGTTTACCTCCGGCGGCAGGGCCGCCATGGTGACAATGACCCGCGTCAGTTCATCCGCGGGCATGATCCCTTCCTGGTTTGCAACCGATTCCTTGCCAATCCAGATCTCGCTTTCCGTGTTCCCCGGCTGGATCACGGATGCAGCAATCCCGAATTCGCGGCCATCCAGGGCGAGAGACCGGGTGAGGCCCTCGAGCCCGAACTTGGTGGAGGTATAGGGCGCGGATTGCGGTCGGGGAACTTTCGCCGACACGCTTCCGATGTTGATGATTCTTCCGGAGCGCTGGAGTTTCATGAGCCTGAACGCTTCCCGGCTGCACAGAAACGGCGCGGTGAGATTCAGGTCGACCACGCGTTGCCATGTTTCCAGGCTGATTTCGTCCGGGGGCCCTCCCTGTGAGATGCCAGCATTGTTTACCAGGATATCCAGCCGGCCAAACTGCTCCCGGACCTCCTCGAACAAGCTACTCACCTGTGCCTCGACCGTGACATCGGTGAGCACCACGCGGGCGATTCCGCCTTTTCCCCGGATGGCTGCTGCAACCTCGTCCAGCTTTTCTTTTCTGCGGGACGCCAACACGACAGATGCGCCTTCCGCGGCGAACGCGGTCGCGATGCTCTTACCAATTCCGGAACTGGCCCCCGTAACGATTGCGATTTTGTCCTGTAGTTGCTTCATGCATGGTATTGAACTCGGATTTTCACATGAGATCGAGAGAACAAAGCGTAAAAAAGTCCAGGGGCGGGGACGCGACGAGCTTGGCCGCGTTGTTCCTCTCCGGGTTCGCGGTGCTCATGTACCAGCTATGCTGGATTCGCAAGGCGACGCGGGTGTTCGGATCCACGATCTATGCAACAAGGGCCGCTCTCGCGGCATTCTCCTTGGGATTCTCAATTGGTGGCTTTCTTTGTGGGCGCTTGGCACAGCTGGCAACCCGGTCGCTTCGGCTCTTCGAAGTTACTGGTGGACCGGCACATCAACTCGTATCCGACGTTTTGCTCCTCCTCCCCGCTATCCATTGGCACCTGCAATGGAGTATCGATTTTTCTGGCGCTTACATGTCCGCGTCTGGCACCTTGCACGCCGGTTAATCAGGATCCAGCAGAAAAAGGAGCGGGGACGTGAAAAAACTTCCTGTCGGCATCACCGAGAGCGGTGTCATTCATACGAGTGGGGACGAGCCGTTCGACCTGGACACCAAGTTTCGCATGGTGAAGGAGTCGGGCGTCTATGATTACATCGACAAGACTCCCCCGGCCGACCAGGAAGCGGAGTACATCCGGTGCAGCGAAAAGTACGATCTCCCGATCCGCGCCGGTGGATGGTTCTATCAACTGGGCGAAAACGAAGACCTGCTTCACGACAACCTGCGGCTCGGCGCCCGGCTGGGGAGCCGGATGCATAACACGCAGATCAACATGTTTCACAAGGACGGGCACCTCGTAACGAACGGGGAAGTCGCGGACGCCTACCTGCGGGCGTATGACGTGGGCGAAGAGTGCGGATGCATTTCCACGTTCGAAGTGCACGTGAATATGTGGTCGGAGGATTTTCGCCGGGTGGCTGAGGTGGCCAGCCTGGTGGAGAATCGCGGTGTTCCCTATCGCATGACCATGGATCACTCGCACGTGATCTTCAAGATCGACAACCCCAGGGAGCAGGAGGTCCTCGACATCCGTCCGGCCGTGGAATCGGGTGAGCTCAAGTTAAGCCCGTACGAGGACGGCAATGTGATCGATGCCTGGATCGACGGGGGCTGGGTGTGGCACTGCCACGCCCGCGCTGCAGCCCCGAACAACCCGAAGAACATCTGGGCTGAACATCCCGACGGATCGGTGGGGCGTGGTATTCAATACCCGTTCATTCAGCCGAGGCCGGGGGAGTACCACAGCGACTGGGACGAGAAAAATCTGGAAGCGTGGAAAGAGGCGATCCGGCGGCTGATGAAGTACCACCTGGAGAACGACGCAAGTCCTCTGGGCCAGGTCTCAACCGAATTCATTCCGGCTACTGATTACGGCATGGGGAACAAGTACTCGATTTTCGAGCACTCCGTGGCATGCGCAACGTGGCTGCGGCAAACGTGGAATGACCTGCAGAACGGGGACTGACGAGCCGGGGCCGCGAAAACAGCCCGGAGAGCATGCCGCGTGGAGATTTTGTTTTCTCCCCCGTTGTTCTTTTGGAGAAGGCCTGTTCTAGGCGAAAATGAGAGGTTTGAACCGTTCCGGCTTGTGGAAGCTCAGCGGCTCGCCGATGGGGGCCCAGCTTGCCCAGTGCGGATGTGAAGTGCCGTCGCCGCACTTGTAGAAATTTCCCTTCCAGGTGTCACCCGCTCGCGGGTGCGCGGGGCTCACGTAATTCTCGAACAGCGTGAACGGGACGCGGTATTGGAGGATCCAGGTTACCGGGGAGGTGATCTCCTCTTCGACCGTGTCGGGAAGAGAGTGGTATATGTCCATGGTGGAAGCATCTTCCGCGGTCACCTTTGTCCGGGGCTGGTCCGCCGGGTCCGTCACGTAATAGAGCAACATGGTGCCGCCGCCGTTGATCTCGAAATTGAAATATCCGGAGGCGTTCGCCGGCTGCACGAAAAATTCCGCACAACTGTCGCGACAGACGGAACTCTGGTACTCGGTGTTGATGACCTGCACGTAGCGGTCCTCGACACGGAATCCAACGTGGAGCGCGTCGTCATCATACAGCACGCGAACACGCACATCCGGCCGGTGGTCGCTGCTGTTTGCATGAAACAACGCCACCCGGGCCTCGTTGGCCTCCTGCCACGCCGGGGCTCCCCAGTTTCCATCCAGTGGTGGACGGGATGCCGCGCGCTTGATTTCGTACGATAGGTCAGAGTTCATCCGCAGTTCCTCATGCAGGAATCGGAAATCACCGGATTCCTTGGTGAAATGTGTATCATAATGTTGGCGCTAGGGAATATCCGAATTTTCAATGTGGGATTTCGGGGGTAGGGTAGGGGCATGACCTTTAATTCTCTGACCCGGCGGGGATTTCTTGCCACGGCCGGAACGGCCTGGTCGATCGAGTACACGGTGGCGGACCGTCTTCCGAAGGATATCGATTCCCTGCCGAAACGGGCCGTGGATGCGGAACCGGATTGGGCCATTGTCCGCGAGGCCTTTTCGCTCCCGGACGGGCTGGTGTACATGAACAACGGATCGCTCGGACCCTGCCCGGGATTCGTCAAGTGGAGGGCCCTCAACGCATGGGACCGGCTGGAGCGCAATCCGGTCCGCGAGGCCTTTGGTCCTCTGCAGGCCGCGGCGGATGAGGTACGCAGCAAGGCGGCATTTTTCCTCCATTGTTCCGCGGAGGAAATCGCGATCACGCGCAACACGACGGAGGCAATGAACATGGTTGCCCAGGGCGCGAGGCTGCGCACGGGCGACCGCGTATTGACGACCAATCACGAACATGCGGGGGGAATACGATGCTGGGAGTACTTTGCCGATGAAATCGGGGTGGTCATCGACAAGGTGAAACTGCCTGTGCCACCGGAATCTCCGGAGCAGGTGGTTCGCCTGTTCGAGGAGAAAATCCGGAGGGATACCCGGGTTCTTAGTGTGAGTCACGTGACGTCCAGCACGGGCCTGCGAATGCCGGTGGCGGCGTTGTCCGAACTCGCCCGCGCGAACGACTTGCTGTTCGTGGTGGATGGGGCACAGGCACCCGGCGGGATGAAGGTGGACCTGCAACGCCTGCAGTGTGATGCTTACGCGACGAGTGCGCACAAGTGGATGCTCGCGCCAAAGGGCACTGGCCTGCTCTACATTCGAAAGCAATCCCAGAAGGCCATTCGGCCCATGGCATTGCAGGACGGTTTCGGTGCGTATACCGGCGCGGTGGGAACCAGGGATTTTCCGAGTATCGCAGGGCTGGGTGCGGCGATTGACTTCCTCAACTATTACGGGTTTGACCTGCTGGTGCAGCGGAACCTGAACCTGCGTAATCTGCTCTACGAATCGCTTGATGGGGTCCCCGGAATTCGCATGGCCAGTCCGGCCGCCGGCGGGATGGCCGCACCGATGATCGCGCTGGAATTCGAACCTGTCCGGCCGGCGGAGAACGTGGCGGAGAAGCTGTTTGTCGACCACGGCGTGGAGGTGAAAGTGCTCCCGCCCGACATTCTGAACGGAATCCGGGTAAGCACCCACGTGTACAACAACGAGCCAGATATTGAGAAGTTCGTTGCAGGACTGAGGAAGGTGCTCTCCACGTAGTCGCCTGCTCCCGGGGGGCGAAGCGGCTGGAGGGGGCGAAGATATGAAAAACGCAACCCGATATTTTTCACGAGCGAGGCCGGCTCGTAGTCGAAAGTGTCTTCGCACCCGCAGATGAAGGTCCGATCGCTTGGATTTCCCGCGATGATCGCCCGGAATATGCGTTGCTCATTCCGCCGAAAACGTGGCGGTGGTGAGTGAAAACGGGGCGCACGTCAGCGTCCAGGTTTCCCCAACACCCTCAATCAATGCGTCGCGCGGCACGATCTGATCAGGGTCTTCGAAGTCATTGACGGCGCACGGGTCATGGGCCCGCACAACGGAAGCGGTCGCATGCGAAGGTGGAGGGCCGGAGGCGGGCTTGATGTGCAGGCGGATGGTTTCCTCACGGTCCAGCTGTGGGTTCACGGCCGAGACAATCGTGCGTTTCCCGTCTGGTGTGGTGGAGGCGACGACATCAATTTTCGGCAGAGAAAGAGTCTTCCCGTCGTCCTTGTACTCGAAGGTTCCGGCTTCGCCGTGGGTGGCCAGGGTCCGGGCGCCGCCGTGGTCCTTGAGCATATCAAATACGTGGTACGTTGGCGTGCGCACGAGGTCGCCCCCCCTTGTTTTCAGCAGGCAGTGCAACGTGTTCACGCTCATCGAAATATTTGCCATGGCGATGCGGTCGGCGCGGCGGATGAAACCGTGGAGGATCCGGGCGGCATACAGCGCGTCGCGCATCGTTCCGGGTTGCTCCAAGTTGTTCGGCACCTCGAGTGCCGGGAATCCCGGAAGGATTCTGACTTCGTGATGCCACACGCCCCACTCATCAATCACGAGATCGATTTTCTTGCGCCCCGCGACATGGTTGTCGACCACTTCAATGGCCCGGGACACCTTCTCGTCGACAATCGCGGCCTTTGCCAGCAGCCGGTAACTGTCGACCGGATCGTTTTGCCCAGCAGGCTCGGTATGGGCGTAGCAGTGAAGGGAAAGCAGGTCGAACAGTTCAAGCCGATCGCCAATCGCATCCAACAGCCGGGGATTCCATTCGAGGCTTGAGTCTCCGCAGACGATCACCTTTGCCTCGGGCTGCGCCTGGCGCACGTAAAAGCCGAACCGGCGTATCTCGTGCGCATATTCCTCCGGGGAATACTGCAGGCCGGTTTCATTGCCGATGGACCAGTACTTGACTCCGTATGGCTCCTCGTGTCCGTGCATGCGCCGCCGCTTCGCGAACTCGCTCTGCGACGTACCGTTACAATAGTCCATCCAGTCGAGCGTTTCCTGCGGGCTGCCGGAACCAAGGTTGGTCTGCAGGACGGGATCGGCGCCGATGCGGTTACACCAGTGGAAATACTCGTCCGTGCCAAAGTGGTTTGACTCATCGCCACCCCAGAAGATATTGCGGCGCGTCGGGCGCTCATGGCGGGGACCGATGCCGTCCTGCCAGTGATAGCAATCGGCAAACGTCCCTCCGGGCCAGCGGAATGCCGGCGCGCGAATCGACTGCAGTGCGTCGATGATGTCCAGCCGCAGCCCATTCTCCTGTGGAATGTCCGAATCCTCCCCAGCCCAGATCCCGTCGTTGATGCACCGGCCGAGGAATTCAATGAAGTGACCGAAGATGCCCGGGGTGATGGTTTTTGGGTGCTCAGCCTCTGCTATGTCAATGATGTGGTCTGACATGGCGGATAGGGTAGTCAAAGTAGCCGAACGAATCAACGGGCGATTCCGCGCAAGCGCAAAAAACCGGCACTGACAACGGCCGCAGATTACCCCTCATCGTACTCAATAACCAGCTTTGGCGGAATGTCGCCGGTATCCCCTTGGGCCGACCAATGGAAGGCATTGCTGTCGCGGTTGGGTTTCAGCAGCAGGCCGTAATTCGCATCCGGATCGTCCAGCCACCCCTGCACTACGGACGGATCGAGTCGGAAATGGTATTCACGCGTGCTGCTGATGGTACTCTCAAGCACTGCGATGTCCTCGGCATACCCGGCTTCGTTGCCCCCGTTGCCCCAGTTTTTCCAGAAGGTCCGCCCGTCAGTCCACGGTTTCAGCGCCTTGTGGCCGGTCAATACCGTGCTGCCGTTGATGCCGCTGTAGCAGTCGATCACCAGGGTCGCCCGCACGACATTGGCTCCTTGCGGAACCTGTTTCTCCAGATCGAATCGAATCAGGTTGTGCGCGTGCCGTGCCGCGTCGCTGTCCCGGTAAATGAAGATCACATCGGTGCCGTTGACGCCGCCGTGGGAGTAGTGGCCCAGATCGGAACCCCATTGCCCGGTCGTCATCTGCTCGTTGGACTGCCCGGCGTAGCCGTCGAGTCCGTTTTGCAGGATGATTTTCTTTTGGATGCCGAGCCGGTGGACGCCTGTGGGTCCGCCCGTAGTCAGCGGCGGCGGGGCGGCAGCGGCAAACTCGTCGTCGGGCGAAGGCGGTGGGTTGCGTCGGCTCTCGTACAGCATGCGTCCGTCCGGTTTCAGGCGCCAGCTGCCCGGCCGCACGGTGACCGTGGGCCAGCCGGTCTTCCCGTCCGGCGCGCCGACGGCTGCGTCGTCGTCCAGCCAGCCCGGATGCATGGCCAGCACCGCCTCGGTGTAGTCACTCTCGATTAGAAGCGAACCGTCCGGATGAGGATGGACGTGGAGGTGCGGTTGACTGCCCAGCGGCCACGGAATCTCCCTGCCCTCCACCGAGCGCACCAGCGCGGGAACGGTCGAGAGGAAGAAAAACGATGTCTGGCGCCCTGGTATTTTGACCGTGGGCAACGTCAGGTGCCGTCCGTCCCACACGAAGCCCTTGTACGGCGCAAACGCCACTTCCGCTTTTTCATACTTGTATCCAACGTGGCATCCGTCGGGGACATCCCTGATGTGCGGCTCGCACCCCTGCTCCGTGGTGAGACCCGCCCACGGTCCCTTGGTGACGTCGGCGCGCCATACGGCGTACGGCTTGTTCGCGATTACGGGAGCCAGGTCGGCCGACAGGTCCGCCGTGTGGTCCTCCATGACATGGTTATAGGCGCCCAGGTACACGGTTCCGGGCAGGGTCATGACGCTGGTTTCCAGGGGGCTTCCGGGTGTCTCCCACGCCACCGGTCGCAGGGGGACCGGTGCCATGCTCGCTTCGCGGAGGTACCACCGAAGGCGAATCAACTCCTGCGGTGCCCAGCTCTGTTTCGTTGCGACGCCCACCCGGTTCATGGTGCTGGGCACTAAATTGTAAATCAGGCACTGGTGAATGAACTCGTCGCACATCATGTCCAGCGCGACGACCGTGTTCGGACGGAATTCATGCAGTTTGTATAGGTTCAGGCGCTCGGCCCAGAACCGCCAGTCGGTCCGCGTGTCCGTGTCCCAGCTGCCACCCTCAATGTAGCCGAAGTCGGCCCACGGCCCGGAAGGCTGGTTCACGTAGAAGAACCCGCCGGCATCGCGCATGGCCCGTGCCATCTTCCGCACGGCCGCCTGGCCCGTCTTGTACTCCTGAAAGACGATGCGGCCGTCTTCCAACTCGCCCGCGTGTGACGCGGGAAGACCCCAGTCGACGTAGAGCGACACGCCTTCGCGCTGCAGCTGCCGGTATTTGTCAGTCATCTGCTCGAAGTAATAGTTGTACCACGGCGTGAAGGCGTGCCCGGGCTTCATGGTGCCGTCGGGGATCGGGTAGAAGGCGAAGTGGGGATTTTGATGGATTGTTTGTCCGTGCGGGTAGTAGCCGCCCCGTTCGTAGTTGAATAGTTTAAATTTCGGCCATCGCTGCCCGAGCATTCGCACGAACCGGAAGTACTCCTTCATGGGGACTTTTTTGGATTCATAGAACACTTCGTCAGCGGTGTGCGGGACGCCCGGGGAGAACCACATATGATCCGCGAAGAAATCGCCCATGGTGTACATGGTTTCGGCGAGCCCCAGCGTGGCCCAGCTGCGCGGGTCCAGGTCCAGGCGCTCGAACATGGTGTGCACCGCGTCAAATGTCAGGAGGTTCTGGCGCCACTTCGGCTTTCCGTCCTTGTCCAGGTAGTGCAGCGGCTCGTCGGCCCACCGCTTGTTGAGGCCGCCGAACCACAGGTCGGGATCGCCCTCGATCGGTTCCAGCTTGCCGTCCTTGTAATTCATGACGCTATGCGGCCAG
>CAZTAB010000560.1:0-16214 GCA_964611475.1 uncultured Verrucomicrobiota bacterium
CAGGGACCGTTCGGCCTCATCGGCCGTCAACGCCGGTGGCCGCCCGCTGACGTTCGCACTGCTGGCCGCCACCGGACCGCCAAACCCGCGCAACACCGCGAGCGCAACGGGATGATCGGGCACCCGATAGCCAACAAACCCGCCCCGAGAGGGTATCACCAATGTCAACGGTCCAGGCCAGTCCCTCCGGGCTAGAGCCTCCGCCTTCGAGCCCTTCGCAATCCCATGATCAGGAAGCCCCTCAAAATCGTCCACCAGGAGTGCCAGCGATTTGTCCTCTGGTCTCGACTTCGCCCGGTACAGGCTTTCCATCGCGGCGCTCTGCCCCGGGTCGACGGCCAATCCGTACACGGTCTCGGTGGGAAGAACCAACAACTCCCCGCGCCGCAGCACGTCGACCGCCGCGTCGATGACATGCTGGTCCGGACTCCCCGAATTAACGATCCAACGAATCGCCATGGTCGTAACTCCGAATGTTCAGTGCGCGCAGACCGAGCAGGACGTCCACCGCGCGGGTCAGAACGGCATCCCCTTTTGTCAGGTCGTGCAGATTCTTCGTCTCCTTCTCACCCACCCCGGTTCCACGCGGATCCGTGAGCAGGGGGGGGCCGGGCTCGTATTCGCTGTAGGTCTCCTTGCTTTTCACCTGAATGTCCGGGCGGAGCGCCTCCCGACCGAAATAGGTGTCCCCGTTTCCCGTAACGAGCTTCCGCGTCGCAATTCGGATCTGGTCGCCGTCTCGCATTGAGATGGTTTCCCGGATGATGGGATCGCCCGAGGTTATCTCGCCGATCACCATGGCACCGCGACCCACGCCGGCAAGGATCATGGCAAGCAATTCCGCGGCGCCGGTGGTATAGCGGTCGGCGAGCACCATCAGCGGCATATCCAACAACATCGATCCGCGCGAGTGATACACCTCGAGATCTTCGTCGTCCCCATTCCGATAGCTGAACAGCCAGGTGTTCGAAATAACCATCGAGCTCGCGATTTCGACAGCGCTCTGCACGTTCGTTCCACCCGCTCCGCGAAGGTCCAGGACAACGCCGCCGGATTTCTCCATCACCCAGGTGGTCAGCGTGGACAACACCCTCGAGCCGGTGTCCAAGTCCAACCGATTCACCCGCAAGTAGTGGAGGTGGGTGGGCATCCGGACCTCTTCATCTACATCCGGCACGGGCACGAGGCCGCGTTCCAGTTCGACTTCACGGGAATCCTCCCCCCCCCTCGAACCGATCAGCTGCGCCACCATTCCGGGCGATGAACCGCGTAGCAACCGCATGATTTCGGCTATGTCCAGATCGAGAATCGAGGTCCCGTTGACGCCAAGGATCCTGTCTCCCTCCTCGAGCCCCTCCTCTGCCGCCGGCGAGTCGGGAAGCACCTGGACAATGCGGGCAGCCCCGTTGCTGCGGGAAACGCGCACGCCAATTCCGTAAACGGACGCACCGGCCACCGATCCCCCGGAAACTCCGTTCGTCGCCACCAAGAATGCCCCGGGGTCGGAAAGCCGGAAAACGTCCTCCACGATCCGCTCATGCCCGTTCTCTGGATTAATTTTCAACCGGTGATCGTCCAGAATCCGGAGTGCCTCCCGGACCGAGTCGATGACCGGGTCCACCGCCGGCACCTCCGTATCGGTTTCCACCAGCACGCTCTCCACCGCACTCGCGGCGGATGCGGGATTCCCGGCCAAGACCACTCCGGCCAAGGCCAGCACGGACAACTTCCGCAGCGCCCCAAAGGCCGTCCTTGATTTTGTCTTATCCATGCAAATGCTCTTTTGCCTTCCCTGCGATGTCCGTCCGGTAATGGACATCCGCCCAGCTGATCAAACCGGTCGCGGCGTATGCCTTGCGCACTGCCGCGTCGAGATCCACACCCAGGGCGGTCACGCCGAGCACTCGACCCCCGGCCGTGACAATGGATTGGCCGTCCAGCATCGTTCCCGCGTGAAACACGGTGACTCCATCCATGCACGCCGCTTTCTCCAGCCCATGAATCGGGTCGCCTTTCCCGTATGCGCCCGGATATCCACCGGAGGCCAT
Organism: uncultured Verrucomicrobiota bacterium; assembly: GCA_964611475.1. Classification (GTDB taxonomy): domain Bacteria; phylum Verrucomicrobiota; class Kiritimatiellia; order SLOV01; family SLOV01; genus CAUZEO01. The sequence goes on from CAZTAB010000560.1 coordinate 2,049, forward strand.
CACAACGCAAACGCACGACTCGTCCGACCATTCAATCATTTCAGGATCAAGAGTCCCGTCCACGCAGGCGGTCAGAACCGGAACCAGATCGCTTTTCATGCGCGGGATGACGCACTGCGCCTCCGGATCGCCGAATCGCACGTTGAATTCCACAACCCGCGGTCCGGTCGCTCCAATCATGAGCCCCGCATACAGGACACCCCGAAACGGGATTCCGCGCCGTTTTAATTCCTCAATCGTGGCCGACACGATGTCGCTTTGGATGACGGGCCAGACGTCCCCGGTTACGACCGGCGCCGGGGAATAGGCGCCCATGCCTCCCGTGTTCGGACCCCGGTCGTCATCAAGGGCCCGCTTGTGGTCCTGGGACGAGGCAAGCAGAACGAAATTCCGCCCGTCAACAAGGGCAAGGATGGATGCCTCCTCACCTTCCATGAATTCTTCGACCAGCACGGACGCGCCGGCCTCGCCGAAAACCCTGTCGGCAAGGACCGCGTCCAAAGCCAAGTCAGCCTCCTCTATTGAGCTGCAAACCGTGACGCCCTTTCCGGCCGCCAGTCCGTCGGCCTTGATGACAATCGGTGCGCCCTGCGCCCGAACATACGCTTTCGCCTCGCCAAGGTCCGTGAAGCCCGCCGCACGCGCGGTGGGTACCCCCGCGCTCTCCATGATCTCCTTGGCAAAGGCCTTGGATCCCTCAAGCCGGGCGGCGGCCGCGCTCGGGCCGAACACGCGCAGACCTTTTTCTTCGAGCCGGTCGACGAGGCCCGCGCAAAGGGGGGCTTCGGGACCCACGACGGTCAAGTCTGGCTTTTCCCGGTCCGCCCAGGCGACCAGACCCTCGATATCCTCCGCAGCCAGGTCAAGATTGGCACCCAAGGTGGCCGTTCCGGCATTGCCCGGCGCAAAGTAGAGCTCCGGGGAGCATGAATCCCGGGCAAGCTTCCATCCAAGAACGTGTTCACGCCCCCCGCCACCGACAACCAGGATCCTTTTTTTCATCGATCCCAACCTTGAACGCTCACCATTCAACAATCAACATCCAACATTCAAATCCGCAAGCCGCTCGTAGGCGTCATCCCAAGCTTCCGGGTCGGCCGGTTCATAGGTTTCGGTTTCAAAAGAATTCCGGACCAGGGCCCGCCCCTCCTCCAGGGACGCCAGGTCGCCCGTTGCCATCATCTGGGAAATCACGTTGCCGGCCGCGGTCGCCTCCACGGGACCCACGACGACCGGTCTTCGGACTGCATTTGCGGCGAACTGGTTCAGCAAGCGGTTCTGGGTTCCGCCACCGACGATATGGAGTACGTCGGAATCACGCCCCTGGAGATCATCCGCGCGCTCCAGGACCCATCGATACTTGAGGGCAAGACTTTCGAAAATCGAGCGCAGCACTTCGCCGCGCGTTTCGGGCGACGGCTGCCCACTCTCTTCCGCGCGGGCGCGGATGCGGGCCTCCATATCGCCGGGCCCCATGAAGTCCGCGTGGTCGACATCAACCACCGCGGTAAACGGTTTCGCCTTCGCGGCCTCTGACATCATTTCTCCGTAGGTCATCTCGCGGCCTCCCTCCGCCCAAATCCGGCGGGTCTCCTGCAGGATCCAGAGACCGTTGATGTTCTTGAGGAGCCGAATCGTGTCGCAGACCCCTACTTCGTTCGTGAAATTCAGATCGAGCGCCTGCTCGTTAATAACCGGCGCCTGGGTCTCCAGACCGAGCAGCGACCACGTACCGGAGCTGAGGTAGGCGAACTCCCCCCCCGAGGCGGGAACGGCGGCGACTGCAGAAGCCGTGTCATGGCTGCCGACCGCCAGAACCGGCACGTCACCAGCGCCCGTCACTTCCGCGACATCGCTTCGCAAAAGGCCAAGTGTTGTCCCGGGGTCAACAAGCGGCGCGAATTTTTCGACGGGAATTCCCAGCGCATCAAGCATCTCCCGGGCCCAGTCCCGGGTTTGCGGGTTGTAGCACTGGCTGGTACTTGCGACCGTACGCTCGTTGGCACGTTCGCCGGTCAGGAAGTAGTTGATGAGGTCCGGAATGAACAGGAGGGTCGACGCCCGGCCCAGCGGTTGCGTTTTGTCGATCACGGCCGACAGCAGCTGGAAAAGCGAGTTGAGGGTCATGAACTGGATTCCCGTCGCCTCAAATATTTTTGCCCGGGGAACGCGCTCGAAGGCCGCCTCAATCATGGTCTCGGTCCGGCTGTCGCGATAGTTGAACGGCTGCGAAAGCAACGCGCCGTCGGAATCCAGCAAGCCGTAATCCACACCCCAGGCATCCACACCGATCCCGCGGACCTCCCCACCGGACGACATCACGGCCTTGCCGATCCCGATCTTGATTTCTGCAAACAGCCGGTGGATGTCCCAGCGCAGGGTTCCGGCCAGATCCATCGGCCCGTTTTCGAACCGATGAACTTCCCGCAGGTCCAGTTCTGAACCCGAAAAATTGCCAAGAATCACGCGGCCGCTGCCTGCGCCCAAATCCACCGCTATATAAGAACGATCACCCATCTTCGGGGGCTCCTTTCCTCTCGATAGTGCTGCGCACAGTATGATCGGTCGCGACACAGGTGTCCACCGATAGTGGTCGCCCCCGAGATGTCCATTCTGGTAGTTTGCGAATCAATATGCCCACGTTTGTAAATGGAGAGGAGCTGGAGCAGCCCCTGATCGATCGCGAGACCAGGGAACTACGCGACCGGTACCGGACCCAGGGCTCCTGCGAGGAAAATCCGGAACAGGAAGAAAAGATCCGGAAAGACGGGCACGCGAACGCCATCGAGAAACTCCTGCTTCTGCAGCAAGCGCGCGCGCGGATCGCCCAGGTGCCGATGAAAGAAGCAAAGGATCGACTGAATACGCTGAAGCGGCAACACGGCGGCGGCGCGCAATTCTACAAACAATATGACTTGCATCCCGACAACGACGATGCCATCTGCCGTAATTTCCAGGAGCAGATCCGGCTCGAAAAACTCTACGAGCAAATCACCCGGGACACCGGGGCGCCAACGGAGGAGGAGTGCGAGACGTACTATGGCGAAAATCCGGATCTGTTCAAGGTTCCGGAGCAAATCCGGGTGTCGCACTTCGTTCGACAGCCCAAGCCTGGCACCCCTTCAGCATCTGTATATTCCGAACTCCTGAACATCCGCGAGTCCCTTGTTCAGGGAGCGGACTTCGGAGAAATCGTGTCCCGGCATTCGGACTGCAAAGATAACGGCGGGGATCTGGGGTACATTTCAAGGGGGCGGATGGTCGATGCGTTTGATCGCGTTGTCTTTGAAATGCAACCGGGCGAGACGAGCGATGTTTTCCAAACGGAATTCGGCTACCATATTGCCCGGGTGTTTGACCGGATTCCCTCCCGTATGCTCGGCTATGAAGAGGCCCGCGAGCAGATCGGCCTTATCCTGACGAGCCACCGCAAGAACGCACGCATCGGAGAGTGTGTGGATCAACTGCTCAAGGAGGCGGAAATCGAAGAGCGCGATGAGTGAGAGATTCATCGGTGAGTGAAGGCGGAGGACGAATCGACCGTCTCGCCGAGCAGCGTTTCGACGTGCTCGTGGTGGGCGGCGGGATCGTGGGTGCAGGCATAGCCCGCGATGCCGCGCAGCGGGGGCTGTCCGTCGCGCTGGTGGAGCAGTACGATCTGGCATTCGGAACGAGCAGCCGCTCGAGCCGACTGCTTCACGGCGGGATCCGGTATCTCGGACAGGGCCGGTTGGGACTGGTGCGCGAGGCGAATCGGGAAAAGAAACGCCTGGCCGACCTGGCACCGCACCTGGTGGAGCCAATGCCGTTTCTGTTCCCCACGTTCCGGGGCGGCCGCTGGACGCGGCAGCAACTCGGGATCGGGGTCAAACTCTACGATCTCCTCTGCGGGGGCAGGAATGTCGGCCCGTCGGACACACTGACGCAGAGCGAAGTCCGGACTCTTCTTCCCTCTCTCACCTCCCCGAAACTGACTGGCGGAGTGCGTTACTTCGACGCACAGACCCACGATGCGCGACTCGTAATCGACAATCTGAGGGCGGCGGCGCGGGACGGTGCAACCATAGGCAATTACTTGCAGTTCACCGGCGCATCCCGGAACCGGGAGCACTGGGAAAGCAGCATCGTCGACACCGCCACGAATGCCTCGTTCGAAATCCGGTCTACCGTGGTGGTGAATGCCACCGGTCCTTGGTCGGACCGAATTCCAGGCAGCCACACAAACCTTCGCCCCACGAAGGGCGTGCACCTAGTCGTCAGACGGGAAAGGTTTCCGGTGCCGAACGCGGTCGTCATGACGGAGGGAAAACGGATTCTTTTCGCGGTCCCGTGGGGCGATCGGACATACCTGGGAACCACGGACACGGACTACGACGGCCCCCTCGAGTCGCCCAACTGTACTGAAGGCGATATTGCCTGTGTGCTCAAGGTGGCAAACCGCTACTTCCGAGATGCAGAACTTGGGAGCCAGGACGTGGTCAGCGCGTGGTCGGGTCTGCGGCCGCTGGTGGCCAGACAGGGCGGAACACCCAGCGACATTTCGCGCAGGCACAAAATCCGCATGGGCGAGCGAAACTGGTGGGATGTCACGGGCGGCAAGCTAACCACGTACCGGCTGATGGCGGAACAGACGGTGGACGGGCTGGCGCGTCAGGCAGGATTCTCCTGTGGGCCGTGCGCGACACGTTCGACCCCGCTGTGTGAGGGACTTCCGACGGAACGAATCAGCAGCGTTCACCCCCCGCCGGTCACCCAGGCGGCGGTGCAGCACTACTGTCGACACGAGTGGGTCCATCACCTGGATGACATCATGACCCGGCGAACGTCCTGGCGGCATTATGTTGACGATCCGGACGATACCGCAGTAACCGTCGCGGGCTGGATGGCCGAGGAATTGAGTTGGAGCGAGTCGAGAGTGGCCGGGGAAGTGGAGGCATACAAGGCCGCGGGGATCCGGTTATTGAAAAACGAAAATTAAAAATCAAACCCGATGGAGACGAAAATGAAACTGGAAGAATTTCTTGCGACGGTGGGCGGCGGAACGGAGCCGCCGATCGAATTGGACGAGACGCTGAAGGCGCTCTGGTGGGCCGAGAAGGGAAACTGGGAGCGGGCCCACACAGTTGTCCAGAATATCGAGACTTCGGACGGCAGTTGGATCCACGCCAATCTGCACCGGGAGGAGGGTGATTCCGGGAACGCGCGGCACTGGTACAGTCGGGCCGGGAAACCGGAGTCGTCGCTGTCGGTGGAGGAGGAACGACACGCTATCATCCGCACCCTGCTTTAACCGAAGGGGATTGGTGAACAGAATTCTCTGCAGCCCGGATGAAGTCGACGATGCGGGCGTGGCCCTTCTGGCCGATCGTCGGGCCGACCACATCCTTCGCGTGCTTCGCGCCGCTCCGGGGCAGGTGCTGCGAGCAGGCATTCTCGACGGCCCCGCGGCTGACGCGACCGTCATGACGATGGATGGCGGCACGGTGCGAATCCAACTGTCGGCATACGGCCCGGCGCCGGCGCGAGCGCGCGTGGACCTGCTGCTTGCTCTCCCGCGGCCAAAAGTCCTCAAACGACTCCTGCCCCAACTTGCAGCGCTCGGCATTGACCGCCTGATCCTGGCCAACGCGAGGAAGGTGGAACGGTACTATTTCGACAGTCACGTGCTCGCGCCCGAATTTTGCCATGCGCAATTCGTGGAAGGGCTCCAGCAGGCGGGACACACCCGGCTGCCTCGCGTGTCAATTCACCGCCGGCTGAAAATCCTGATCGAGGACGAACTGGACTCCCTGTCGGATGCGGGCCTTCGATGTCTGCTCCATCCTCCAGCGAGGGAACGGCTGGTCGACATGTTGACGGATTCGCCCACAAGCCGCGTTCTGCTCGCGCTCGGCCCCGAGGGCGGCTGGACCGACCATGAACTCACGTTGCTGCAGGACCATCGTTTTCACCCCTTGCGTCTTGGGACGCGAATCCTTCGTTCGGACACGGCCTGCGTCTCCGCGGTGGCAATGGCCGCAGAATTGATCGCGGCCTGACAATCCCCTTACAAAACCCACCGGCAGGCACCTGAAGACTTCGCGGCCCACCCCGGTTGGTTCCCCCCAGATCATGAAAGCATACATCGTGTTGCGTTACCCACTGGTTTCCCGGCTGTGCCCACGACGGGATTCACCTCCGGTTCCTGTACAACGCTCGGCTTGCCCGCCTGGCAACTTCGGCCCGGGACCCCAGAGAGTCCCCGCCCATGGAACAACTCCGCCGGGGAGGACGACCAACACTCGCGCTCCTGGTCGCAGAGCACCGCGAAAGGGATTCAAGATCCGCGGGCCCAGGAACGGGATCTCTCAGAAAACACGCCCGCCACGGGGAAAACGGGCCGGCCAAGTCCTTCGCGACGCCCCGCGTAGCGCGCCGGGCTTCTTGAAATCGGCGATTGAACCCGACGCCACCGGTCGCCTAAGGTGCGCCGGATGAATACGGAAGGCGACGGGAAAACGGGCACCTACGATGTCCGGGTGCTGGGCTGCAAGGTGAATGCGTATGAGGCGCAGCAGATCCGTCATGGCCTGGAGTTGAGCGGTTTGAGACCGGCGCGGGAGGCCGAATCGGCGAGCGTCATCGTTGTTCACACCTGCGCAGTCACCTCCACCGCGGTCAGAAAGTCGCGCCAAACCGTTCGACGCGCGCAAAGGGAGAATCCGGACGCGCGGGTGATTGTGACCGGGTGTGCCGCATCCGAAGATCTTCTTGCCTCGCTGCGCGGGGTCCATTCCCGCATCGGGCCGAAGCAAGGCTGGATAGAGGAATTCCGGCATGCGGTGCAGGACGTCGCCGGAAATGCGTCCTGGGATTCGGAGGACCTGGCCATCGACACCTTTGGATCACATGCCCGCGCATTCCTCAAGGTGCAGGATGGTTGCGACATCGGATGCACGTTCTGCATCGTGCCACGACTTCGGCGCGCCCCGCGCGACAAGCCGATGACACAGATCATCAGAGAAGCCGAGCAGCTGTCCGGCTCCGACTACAGGGAAGTTGTCATCTGTGGCGTAAGCGCCGGCCTGTTTGGGCGGGTTTCGGGGGGGGCGAACCTTGCGGAAGTTCTGCGGCGCGTCGCCGGGGTGAAAGGCATTGAGCGGATCCGGTTATCCAGCCTTCACCCGGGAGAATTGACCGACGAGCTGTTGCAGGTATGGACGGAGTCCCCAAAAATTCTTCCGCATCTGCATCTTCCCCTTCAATCGGGATCGGACCGGATTCTGAACCTGATGAAGCGGAGGTACAACCCGACGGAATTCCTTGATGCCGTGGAACGAGCCCGGGGTGCCCTGGGCGACCCCGCGATCAACACCGATGTCATCACCGGGTTTCCCGGGGAAAACGAGGAGGATTTCGAAGCCACCGTGGCGCTTTCCAAAGCGGCGGGATTTTCCCGCATGCATGTTTTTTCATATTCCCCGCGACCCCACACGCGCGCGGCACGGCTGGAAGGCCGCGTGGATCCTCGGATTTCGCGCGACCGCACCCGCCGTCTCCGCAAGGTCGCATCAGAGCTTCGAGACAGGTTTCACGAACGGTTCCAGGGCGCGAAGGTCCAGGTTTTGGCGGAGGACTGGAATCCGGAGACTTCCCTCTACCGCGGCTACTCCGAACATTATATCCCGGTCGAATTTCACGGTCCCCCGGGGCTGCGCGGCGAGATCCTTCAGGTGACGCTGAAGAACACCCGGGAGGAACGGGCGGTGGGATCCATCGAATTACAGGCTTCTCAAAAGAAGTAGCCAAAGGCCGCGTCCGGGGTGTCTTGATCCGCATAATTTATCCGTGATCATGAGAATCCCGCGGGCAAAAAATGATGTGGCCTTTGCCAAAGCCATGCACCCCCTCCTCGTCGCCGAAAGCCACGAGGTGGTGCTGACACACGACGGGAAGGAAGCGTGGGAGACATTGCGGGAAAACCGCCACCATCTGTTCGGAAGTCAGCAGGGCAAGGCCACCGATACGACAATTTCTCCCGCGAACTCGACACGGCGCCGTCCACAAATCCAGATGAGCTGATTGACCGTGCTGACATAGCTCGGCCCTTCCCCCGGTTTTCTGATGACTGCGTGCCCATGGTCACGGGGACGAACCGGGAAGAACGGGAACAGACAGCAGAAAAAAACGGAGGGGAAGGATCGTGTTCATCTGTACTGGTTCGTGTTCGGCCCGGGTTTTCAATTGCCTTTAACCTCTAGCGCAGGTGTGGACCCTGACCCCGGAGTAGACCATGAAATCAGCCATGGACAAGTGCAGGTTGATGAAATCGGCCAACTTCATTAGGGTCTGGCGCTGATGTCACTCTCCATCCATGCCGTCGGAGAACTTCGGAAGACCAGCAGAACTTTCTTTATTCCGATCATTCGACTTCCGGGCAAGGCCCGTGACGCAGTGGGGTCCGCCTACCTTTGCATGCGTTCAATCGACGAGATCGAAGATCACCGGGGCCTGGACGCCCCGAGCAAGGTGCGGCTTCTGCACAGGATCGGGGAGTATCTGGACCAGTCGGCCGATCGTGGTCACGTGGAAGCAGCCCCGTTCGAGCCCCTGTTTGAACCATTCGGAAAACTGTTGCCGCCAGTCATGCGGGGACTGCCGGGGTTCGCCCAAATGGCTCCCCCGGGAATCGATGTGCAGGTCTGGTCCGCCACGGCCGGGATGTCCCTTGAGATGGGAAACTGGGTGCAGACGAACTTCAAGATCGAAACGGAGCAGGACCTCGACCTCTACACGTACGACGTGGCAGGGCGTGTAGGCGAGATGCTGACACGCATCTGGAAGTGGTATGACGGCACGGAAGCCGACATGTCCCTAGCGGTTGGCTTTGGACGATGCTTGCAAACAGTCAATATCATTCGCAACCGGGAAGAGGACCTCTCCCGCGGCGTCGACTTCTACCCCACGGGCTGGACCAACAAGGATCTACATTGCTACATGCTTCACCAGGCAGACATGGCGGATGCCTACATGGCACAGTTGCCGCCAGGTCCGGTTCGGGAGTTCTGTCGCATCCCCCTGGTGCTGGCCAAGGCAACCCTCGACGCGCTGCAGTCCGGCCAGTCCAAACTCAGCCGCGCCGAAGTCATGGAACTCGTCGGCCCGGGCGACGGGCTGGACTGATCAGCCCAAATCGTGATTCCATGCAGCAACACCTTTCAATCCCCGGAAGGGCGTATTTCCGAGTCCCGGATGAATGCCAAGTCCAGGTTCGCGGGGGAATGAGCGCGAATTCCACGGACCAATCTCTCCCCTTTGCCCCAAGGTGACGCACAGGGGACTGCCAAGGACAGTTGCAAATACGACCCGGCATCGGATAGTATCGGGCGCGCGAGTCGCTCCTGCAAAATCACCAAAAGGCCTGCTTATGAAGAAGTTATACAGAACATGGGGATTCCGGGTCCTGACGCTTGCAACCCTTGCAGGGACCGGATCGGCCCTCGGTGAGCCTGCCCCAAAACTGGTTTGCGACAAGCCGACACATGAATTTGGAGACGTCGACAATACACAGAAGATCAAGCACGACTTCGTAATCCGGAACGAGGGGGATGCCACGCTCAACATCAGTAATGTGAAAGCGTCCTGCGGATGCACCGTGGCGAATGTCTCCACCAGGCTGGTGGAGCCCGGCGGAACATCCATCATCTCGGCGGAACTGAACCTGAGCGGAAGAGACGGCTCCATGAACAAGAAAATCACAGTGGAGTCCAACGACCCCACCGCGAAAAAGACAATCCTTTCACTCAAGGGCAAGGCCCTTTCCCTCGTTTCCTATACTCCCAGGGGGATCATGACGCCGAAGCTCCTGCACGGTGACATGGTCACCAACGTCATCACCGTAGTCAGCCTCGAGGAGATGCCGTTGGCGGTAACGATCGAAAATGCCGGCAGCAAGCACATCCGGGCAGAGGTCCTGGAACCGGAGGCCGACAAGAATCAGGTTCAGGTCCGGGTCGCGACCTTGTCCACCCTGCCCAAGGGAGCCACCACCGGGCGCCTGGCGCTGAAAACGAATTCCCAGGCCAGGCCGAAAATCAACATCCCGTTCCGATACAACGTGATCGGCGAACTTTCGGTATATCCGGCAGAGATCGCCATCATTCCGCGTGACCGCCCCCAGACCAAGATCATCTCCGTCAGCCCGGGGCTGGTGAAGGAATTTATCGTCGAAAAAGTGATTGTTCCGGACGAGCGCATTGAGGCGGTGATCGAAAATCTCAAGCAGAACCGGTATCGCATTCAGCTTCGGAACATCGTTCAATCGGAACTGCTGGATGGCAAAACCGTGAGAGTTGTGACCACCGCGACAGGCATGGAGTTGATCGAAATCCCCTTCAAGGTGCACAACGTTCGAAAATCCGCCCAGGCGGCACCCAGGTAATTGACACCCGGCTTCTAGTCATGCGCCCGGGCTCCTGGCGAAGGATCATGTCGTTCCTGACCGCGGCGTACGGCACGGAAGGATATTGAATGGAAAGACATTCGAGGTCATGACTGGAACCAAGGACATGGAAGGAATTGAACACCCCACCACACCGTGGCCCGGAGAAACTGAATGCGCCTGTTGATCATCCTCTGCGTCGCGGCGGCATGTGCAGTCCTGACCAACGTGCTGCGCGAAAACCCGCTGCCCTGGGTTGAAGCCTGGTCTGACCGGGTTGAAGCCAAGGCCCAGGAACTGGAGCTCCGGATCGTGGAGGTGCCAGAGGCGGAGCAAATCGTCGAAGAAGGCATCTACTTCATCTTCGACGCGCGCGGAACAGAATACTTTGAGGAAGGCCATCTACCGCTCGCCATGTCCCTCCCGGAGTCCGAATTCGACGAAAAGGTGCAGAACGTCTTGTCGATGTTGCTCCCCGAGCAAGAGATCATGGTCTACTGCTCGGGCGCCGACTGCGACGAATCCCTGCTGGTCGCAAAACACCTCGTGGACATGGGTTACACGAACGTAGCGCTGTTTGCGGCGGGATACGACGCATGGGTGGAGGCCGGACTCCCAGTCGAGGAGGGTCTGTGAAAAAGGTTCTCGACCTGCTCTACGCAGGACCTCAGGGCGGAAATTCCTGGGTTCGCTTCGCCTCGCTGATTGCCGGGATGTTTGTCGGCTGCCTGTTCATACTTGCGGCGGTGCCCAAGATTCTGGATCCACTTTCCTTCGCCAAGATCATTTTTCACTACAATGTCCTGCCGGATTTCCTTGTGAACCTTGTTGCGATCTACCTGCCGTGGCTCGAATTTGTGTGTGGGGTGGTGATCATCCTGATTCCCCGTTGGCGCGTAGCGACGGGTTTGCTGATCGCCGGGATGCTGCTGGTATTCACCCTGGGCATGGGGTCGGTGCTCGCGCGAGAACTGGATATTACCTGCGGATGCTTCTCCACCAGCAGCGCGGGCGAGGCAATTTCGCTGATCAACATCGTGCGGAACATCGGGCTCCTGGCCTGCGTAGCCCTGGTCGTGTGGGCACACAGCGGGAAGCGGATGCAGTCTGCAAAACCAGATTCGAAGGAATAGCGGCCTCCTCCCGGAGGACCTCTGCTCACAGCCCCGGTGGAGCGGCTATTCCGGCAGTCCGGACGGGTTCCGCGGCCATGAGGCGATTGATCATGCAGGCAACCACGCGCCCGACAGTTTCAAGGCTCTCGGCACTCAGTTTGTCCATCGTGTCCTCATTGGTGTGCCAGTAATCGTTCAGTCCCGGCGCGCTTCCGAATTCAAAATCGATGAGGTCGATTGCCGACACTCCACGTTCCATAAATGCCACATGGTCATCCCCGATCTGGCCGTTCATTAATCCAAACTGTTTCCTGGATCCGAGCGATTCCGCACACCGGAACGCGAGGCGCATCAGTCCGCTGTCCACATTTCTTGGAATGGTTATGTTCAAATTCCGATCCCCCACCATGTCGACCACGATGACCGCCCGGATTTGTTTAATCTCGCCGGAATCGGCCCATGTTCCCGCAAAGTGGCGGCTTCCGTGAAAGCCGTCCTGCGGACCGTACCGCCGGTAACATTCTTCCCCGTCAAAAGCGACGAAGAGAATTGTCATCTCTGGTTGCGACCGGGATGCCGCCGCCGCCCCGATTCGCGCAAGCTCGAGTTGGACGCCGGTGCTGGACCCGGAATCGTTCGCGCCGACAAAGTCATCGCCGACCCCATGCTTGGTGTCATAATGCGATCCGATGAGAAGGATCCCGGGACCGGATCCGGGAATCCGAGCCCTTACGTTCCGGAAAATCGTTGGACCCCGCGGGCTCGGGTCTTCAAACGCATCGATCTCTGAATCCGCCCCCATCTCCTCGAACCGCGCGGCGAGATAAACGGCTGCCTTTTCTGCCCCGTCCGTGCCCGAATCGCGGGGACCGAGGTCAACGAACGCCTGTACTTCCCGCAAGGCATTCGAGCCGGAAAACTCCGATGGGGCGATCTCGAACGCGGCAGCCGGCTCGCTCTGCCTCACACAGGCCGTGAGCAGCAACAGACACCCGGCCAGGCAACGGAGCCGGGTCGAAACATCCTGCACCACTCCGGTCAAATCTCGTCCACCACTCCAAGAAGATCCAGCAGCCGATCCAACTCGTCGGAAGAATAATATTCGATGACAATTCGCCCGGTTGCCTTCTTGCCATTTGCCAGGGTCCGGCACGGCTCCAGATGAACACCCGTTCCGAGATGCCTACGAAGGGTGTCAGTCAAATGTTTGACGTGGTCTGCGGGCACATCGGCGCGACTCACCCGTTTTTTTCGCGGGGCCTTCCCCAGAACGACGACCCTCTTTTCCAACGCGCGGACGGAAAGGTTTTCGGTCTCGATCGCCTGGGCCAGTAGTTCCCTCTCCGCGGGATTGGACACCTGCAGCAGGACTTTCGCATGTCCCGTGCTGATGCGACCGTCCGAGAGTTGCCGACGAATCGGTTCGCTGAGATCGAGTAGGCGCAACGCATTGGCAACGGTTGCACGCGCCTTGCCCACCCGGCCGGCTACGTCTTCCTGGGTCAACTCGAACTCCGACATCAGAAGCTGGTAGCCTTCCGCCTCCTCAACAGGGTTGAGATCCTCCCGCTGCAAATTCTCCACCAGCGCAAGTTCGAGCGCCTCCTGATCCGTCGCTTCCAGCACAATCACGGGCACACTCGTACGCTCGGCTTTCTGTGCCGCCCGGAATCGCCGTTCCCCGGCAATCAACTCGTACCCGGACCCGGATTTTCGGACGAGAAGCGGCTGGACAACCCCTCGGGTACGGACGGATTCCGTGAGGTCTAATAGCGACCTCTCGTCAAATCGACGACGGGGCTGCCAGGTTCCGGCCTTGATGTTTTCGATCGAAACTTCCAGCACCCCGCCGCCATCGTCCTTCTCGGACGGAGTATCTTTTAAGAGCGCGCCCAAACCGCGCCCCAAACCGGTCTGTTTGGCCATACAACACTCCTTCAGTGGTGTTAGAGATCCGGGTGATTGACCCGTTTACTCCTGAGGGGACTCTAGCATATCCCAAGAGCCCTAGTTGAGTTATACGCCATGTACATGTCAAGGTATTTTACCTGTTGCAGTTCTGAAATTCTCATGGCTTAGAAATTGTGACACGGATTCAGTTTCTTTTCCTCCTCTCGCCATCGTGTGGTGATTTTTCGGAAGAAGATGCGGGGCCCACTCGGGTCGCTGCAGGAACCTGCAGAAGTTGGCACAGAAGATGGTTATTCATCAGCCGGATACTACCTGGCATACCCGGATGCCGGTCCGAAGGACGACGTGAAAGCTTCATTTTAAAAATCGGGACATTGAATACGTTGCACATCACAACACCTGGGATTCATTGGGGTGGCATACCGCTGGAGCTATGGTCCACCGTGGCGCAATGGACATCAACGCATCCGGGCATTTTTTCTGCTCTGCTGACGGGCGTTGCCCTCTGGATTGCGGTTATTGGATTATCCCGGTTTCGCGAGACGAAGCACTCGGGCAACCAACGTGGCCGGGAGTTCGAAATGATCGCGAAGGCGGCGGGCGATGCCATTTTTGAAATGGACGTGAAGACCCGGAAGATTACCTGGCGCAGCCGCGCCGGACTCGAGCAACTCATTGACTCCAACGAAGGCGGGCTCCAGATCGGCATCGATTTTTCCA
>CAZTAB010000561.1:0-7665 GCA_964611475.1 uncultured Verrucomicrobiota bacterium
TTACCAGGCGACTTGCCCCAAACCGGAACCAGGCAGGACACAGCCAATCCCGGCCGAGTGTCTCCTTCAGCATAACCAGGTACTGGATGGCGAGTTTTGCCGTCGAAATTCCCCCGGCGGCCTTCATTCCAACCATACGCCCCGTTTCGCGGTGATAGTCCCGAATCGCCTGCAGCATTACGAGGCTGACGGGCAGGGTCGCAGCGGGGGGCACCTTCCCGGTGGATGTCTTGATGAAGTCCGCGCCAGCATGTATGGCGAGAACACTGGCCCGCCGGACGGCATCCAGGGAGTCAAGTTCACCGGTCTCGAGGATGACCTTCAGGTGGGCATTCCCACAGGCATCCTTGACCGCCGAGATTTCATCGAAAACACGGGTGTATTCTCCAGCAAGAAAGTCGTTGCGGGAGAGGACCATGTCTATTTCATCTGCGCCTTCGCCGACCGCGTAACGCGTTTCCTCCAGCTTGGCATTCCGGGTCGCAAGCCCGCTGGGAAACGCCGTGGCCACCGAAGCGACATGGATGCCGGAACCACCCAGCGCCCCCCGTGCAACCCGGACGAGCGTTGGATAAACACAAACGGCGGCAACATGGGGGAGCCCCGGGGTTTCGTCGTGGAGATGACGAGCCTTGTAGCAGAGTTGCTGGACCTTCCTAGGAGTGTCCCGCCCTTCGAGAGTGGTCAAGTCGATCATGCTCAAGGCAAGCTTGAGCGCATGCACCTTGGCGCCCCCCTTGATGCTCCGCGCCTGGAATCGGGCGCAGCGCTCGTCAACCCCGACCCGATCCACCCGGGAAACCGTGCTGAGGTCCGGGAAGGGAACAGGATCGGCTGTCGGTGAAGTGGGCATAGAGTGGGGCCACAAATATAGTTGCTGGGACAGATGGGATCAAGTGTGCAGCATGACGCAACAAGTTCGTAGAAGTGGACCCGGGGAAAGACTCCCCGGAGCACGGAGCCCGATTCTGAGCTCCATGTGTGGTCGTCTTTGTCGATTGCCACCTCGGGAAAACTTCAAGGGGGTTCATTCTGGCGGACAAGGAGGCTAGAAGGCCCGCCCCCGGGCCATGGGGCTGACCCGGAACCAGGTCGCCAGCGTCTGTGCAATATCGTAGAACCCGGCACGGACACCCAGCGAATGACCAGGAACTCCCGGTTCGTAGAGGAGCAAGGGGACGTACTCCCGCGTGTGGTCCACACCCTTGAAGGTGGGATCATTCCCGTGGTCGGCCGTAAGAATCAACCTGTCCCCAGGCTTCATTGACGCCAGGAATGCATCGAGCCATGAATCCGTCTGCTCCAAGGCCTTGGCGTACCCCCCTGGGTCCCGCCGGTGGCCATAGAGCATGTCGAAGTCGATAAAATTCCCAAAAATCAGGCCCCGCTCCTTTTCGCGGTAGAACCTCTCGACCGCCTTCTGGGAACTCGCATTGTCCTGGGTGTGATCTGACTCGGTGATTCCCTTGTGGCTGAAAATATCCCCGATTTTTCCAGCTGCGTACACGGGATGACCGGCTTTGCAAAGAGCCTGCAGCACGGTGGGTTCGACGCTCTCGAAGGAATAATCCTTCCTGTCTTGCGTCCGGGTAAAATTCCCGGCTGATCCCGTGAAGGGCCTCGCGATGACACGACCAATACGATATGGGTCGCAAAGCTCCCGGGCTATTTCACAGGCTCGATATAATTCCTCCAGTGACACGGCGTCTGTGTGGGCGGCAATCTGAAAAACGGAGTCGGCGCTTGTGTAGACGATAAGGCTCCGGTTGGTGAGGCCCTGTGCGCCGAGATCCTGGATAATCTTCGTGCCGCTGGCGGCGTAGTTGCCCATCACCGGAATGCCGGAGCGGGATTCAAGCTCTAGAATCAGTTCCGCAGGGAAGGAGGGGGCGACATCGGGGAAGGTGGCGAAACCCGGATTCATCTCGAGACCTGCGATTTCCCAGTGCCCGGTGATTGTGTCCTTTCCCTCGGAGACTTCCCTCATGGCGCCGTAGCACGCTTCGGGTTCTGAATTGGTCTCAATGCCTGCGATTGACAGCCCTGCCGGGAGGAGGAGAGGAATGTTTCCCAGCCCGAGGCGCTGGAGCACGGGAAGCTGCAGATCGCCCGCTCGATCGGCCGTGTGCTGAAGTGTCGCCGCCCCCAGATCGCCGTACTCCGCCGCGTCAGGCGCCTCCCCGATGCCGACCGAGTCGAGGACAATCAGGACGACCTTGATTTTACGTCGTCTCCGGCTCGTCCGGCATCTGCCTGCCCTCAACATCCGGGCCTGGGACGCCTTCTTCGCTTCCATCCTGGATTGCGGCTTCCTCCTCGGCAAAGATCTCCTCCCGGGTCCGGAAGTTTGCATCGGCCAGAAGTTCCGACTGCCAGTCCTGGAAAAGGAGTGAGGAAAGTTGCAGATGGAGAACATTTGCAACATCGCCCTCGATCGCCGGTAGCGTGGCCGGGTCGGCCGGGACTCGGCTTAGCACGTACGCAACAAGAATCCCGTTGGGCACCGAGACCGGATCTGCGGTCTCCCCTGCGTTTCTGTCAAAGACGGAGCGGACGATCGCATCATTATAGTTCATGCCTCCCAGAGAAGCATCAGTTAGGCCGGCTTGCGTGGTAAAGGGCCCAGTCTCTTCCCAGGCCAGCCCATACTCCTCGAATACGCCGGCAACGGCATTTGTATCCGTAAGATCTTCCAGCGCTGCCACGAGTTCATCGGCCCGGCCTCTGAGGGCCTCGACCCGGGCATCCGCCTTGGCGAAGGGCATGACTCGCTCCTTGACCTCGTAGAACGTGGGAATTCGAGGCTCAATCCTTTCCGTTAGCGCAAGCACGTAGACGCCGTCTTCTGTCGGAACCGGATTGCTGAAATACTCGTCCTCGTTGGGGTAAAGCTGAAACGCGGTTTTTAGAATCTCCTCGGCGCCGAAAGGGACCTCCGGAATATCAGAGGATTGCGAAAGCCCGGTCAGCGACCTCACGTCCTTGTCAAGAAGTCTGGCGGCCTCATTAAACCCGGGTGCAGAGTCCTCCTGGTCGGTAAACAGCAGGTCCACTAGATTGTTGGCCTTCTTCAGCGCCTCAAACGAGGCCGTTTTCATGGCGAGTGCCTCCCGGATCTCCTCGCTCACCTCCTCCAACTCACGATAGATGATCGGCTCAACAGATTCGGCCGGAGCGTTGGTCGAGGCCACCAAGGTTCCTGAAACGTTGTTTGACGTGATGACGGAGAACTCCTCAAGATTCTCATTGAAATAGGTTTCTATCTGGTCCGTCGAAACGGCGTCGGGATCAGCAAACTCATCCAGGGGAAACTTCACGTACTCGACGTTCACACGTTCCGGCAATTCAAACCGCTGCTTGTTGTCCGTAAAATAATCCCGGGCCTGCTCCTCGGTGACATCCACCTCGCCGACGGTGCTATTCATGTCCATCAGGGCGAATGCCACGCTGAACTCATCCATCGCCATGGAGTATTCCTTGGCGATTTCGGACGGGGAGATGAGCGTTGCCTGGTTGAGGACCTGGCGGAGCTTGGACAGGAGAAGTTCCTCCCCAATATGCGATTCAAAACGTTTTCTTGAAAGGGGCACGCCGAGTTGCGATTGCGTCACAGCCGAGAGGCTTCCTTCCACGAACGAGGTATATGCTTGATAGTCAAAGCTGCCCTCGGCCGAAAATTGCTCCTGAAGAGCCTGCTGCACCTCGGCCTTGCCGATGGAAATGCCCAGTTCGCGCCCCTTCCGCAGCGCGATCAAGCGCTTCCAGGCAATCTCCTCCATCTCATCACGAATTTCGGACGTGATTCGAATGGGCTGCCTGGCCTGAAGGGTCAGGTTCACATAGACGGAGAACAAGGAGGCATTGAACTCATCGAGCGGAACAGCCTTTCCATTTAATTCGCCCGGAGAGCTCTGCGCCTTGAACTCGTCGGGATCCGGGGCTTGTGCCCCCCAGAACACGAATGAAATGACCACCAGCAGCATGAAAGTGATCCAGAGGACCTTGTTTTGGATCAGCCGGTGAAATTTGGTAATGAGCATTGTCATAGCTGGCACCTCGCAGCAGGATATTCTGGCCTAAACCCGAGAAAACTAGCGCGAGGACAGGCGATGGTCAAGAAGGAGATCGATCGAGCAAACCTGCCGCCATCAATCCCGCCACCACGAGTGCCAGTACAATGCGATAGTAACCAAAAAGGGTCAGTCCGTGGCTCTTCAGGTATTCGACCATCCACCGCACCGCCACAATTGCAGCCAGGAACGCGACGACAAATCCCGTCAGAATGCTTGCCCACCCATACGAATCACGCATCAGGGCGCCGTGCGCAATCGCATCGTGAAGCGTTGAGGCGGTTAGCGTCACTGCTCCCAGGAGAAAACTGAAAACCACCGCAGAGCGTACCGACAACCCGACCAGAACCCCACCCACAATCGTGGCGAGGCTCCGGCTCGTTCCGGGCCATACCGCAATGCACTGAGCCAGGCCAATGAGAAGCGCGCAACGCACGGGAACGGAGTATAGGCCAATCCCCTCGCCTGGATCAGATCCGCGGTCATGACGCGACACAAGCAGAATGGCAACCCCTCCGAGAAACCACGCGCTGACAACCCATCCAAGGCCGAATAAATGCTCCTTGATTGCATTGCCAGCCGACAGGCCAAGCACCGCCGCCGGGGCAAATGCGACGATGATGTTCATGAACAGTCGCAGGCCGCCTGGATCACGCCCGGCTAGTCCGCGGAGCATCCGGTAGACGTCCTGGCGGTAGAGCCCCAAGACGGCGAGGATTGCGCCGGCTTGAATGCAAATTACATATGCATCGGCCGCAATCTTCGACTCCTGCGTCGTTCCGATCCTCATGGCGCGCTGCGCGAGGATTAAATGCCCGGTGGAACTTACAGGTATGTACTCCGTGAGCCCCTCGACGAGCCCGAGCACGACGGCTTGCCCTATTCCCATTCCCTCGATTTCCCCGGTGTTCCGAGGGGTGCAGGACCCCACCAGCAGCAAGGAGGCGGCGAGTGCCGCAGCAGCGAGGGTGCGCATGAGAATGGGGGAGGACGGCGGCATGCAAGCTAGAGGATCTTCAATTTGGGGAGGTCCTGGATATCAATGTGCCCGACGACCCGATGCGCCTGGCCCAGGACGATGAGGTCATTGATCTTATGGGTCTGGAACACGTTCACGACGTCAATCGCCAGCTCGGAATCGAGGACCGTCACGGGATCCACGGTCATGACCTCGTCGATGGCCCGGTCACTCACGTTGCCGCCCCGGGTGAGCAGGCGCCGAAGATCGCCGTCGGTGAAGATTCCGGCCAGGGTTTGGTCCGCCGCAACCACCGCGACGGCGCCAGACTTGCACCCGGTCATGGCAATGATCGCATCCTGCACCGTTCCGCCCGACTGTACAGTGGCCAGGCGTTGACCGGTCCGCATGACGTCCTGAACCCGAAGAAGCAGCGAACGACCGATCGCGCCACCCGGGTGCAGCTTCGCATAGTCATCCCTGGAAAATTTGCGCGCTTCAAGCAGGGTCATGGCCAAAGCATCTCCCACCGCGAGCATGGCTGCAGTGCTGGCGGTCGGGGCCATGTTGAAGGGGCAGGCTTCGCGATCGACTGCAATCGGGATCAAGGCCTCACTGTTCCGTGCCAGCGGACTGTCAGGCACGCCGCAAACGGCAACGAGAGAGGCCTCGCATCGCCGGACCATGGGAAGCAGGCGGACGACTTCCTCTGTGCTTCCGCTGTAGCTGAGCACCAGGACAACGTCACCGGATGCAAGAATGCCGACATCCCCGTGCATAGCCTCCGAAGGATGCATCACGACGGCCGGAGACCCGGTGCTGGTCAGCGTCGCCGCGATCTTCGCTCCAATATGGAGGCTCTTTCCGATGCCGGTCACGATGATTTTTCCACCGCCGACCAGGCAGGAAAGAATTTTCTCCACCGACCCGACAAACCCGTCTCCAAGGCTGTCGCGCACTTGCGCGAGCCCCTGGATCTCGATGTCGATCACCTTCCGGGCACGTTCAACAAAATCCACTCGAGTTCTCCCCTTTCCACGTAGCGCGATCCAATCACAAAGAGGTCAGGTCTGCGAAGCGCAATCTTCCTTGAATCCCCAGAAACCCGTGATTATCCTCTGGCCAGGAAACGAGGGTAGAGACGAGAGGAAAGCCAGAATGAAGCGACGCGAGTTTATAACCCGGGGCGCGGCGGGAGCGGCTGCGGCCGGTGTGCTGACGGGATGCAACCCTTCCACACCCGCCGCCGAAGGCGCACCCTCCGTGCAGGGCAAGCGGATCACGTGGAGACTTGCATCGAGTTTTTCCCCGGCGATCGACACCATCTACGGGGCCGCGCACGTGCTGTCCAGCCGGCTGGAATCAATGACGGATGGGAATTTCAAGGTCCACGTTTCGGCCTCCGGGGAGATCGTTCCCGGGCTGCAGGTGCTGGATGCGGTCGAAAGCGGATCGGTACAAGTTGGCCACACCGCTTCGTACTACTACAAAGGGAAGAGTCTTTCCCTGGTTTTCGACACGGCAATCCCCTTTGGGCTCACTGCGCGGCAGCAGCTGGCATGGCTCTACGAAGGCGGCGGACTCGAGCTCATCAACAGGGTCTATTCGGATTTCAACGTCGTGGCATTCCCGGGAGGAAACACCGGAACGCAAATGGGCGGCTGGTTTCGCCGGGACATCCAATCCGTCGACGACCTCAAGGGGTTGAAGATGCGAATTCCCGGACTGGGCGGCGACGTAATGAGCCGCCTGGGAGTCACCGTGCAGGTGATCGCCGCGCCGGAGATCTACCCTGCTCTCGAGCGCGGCGCAATTGATGCGACCGAGTGGGTCGGACCCTATGACGATGAAAAACTGGGGTTTCACAAGGTGGCGAGCCACTATTTCCATCCCGGATGGTGGGAGCCGGGCCCGTCCCTATCGTTCATCGTGAACCGCAAGGCGTGGGATTCCCTGCCCGCGGAATATAAGTCGGCATTCCAGGCGGCCGCTCACGAGGCCTGCGTGACCATGCTTGCCAAGTACGATGCAAGGAACCCCGCCGCCCTCCGGCGCCTGCTCGGCGGGGGCATCACCGTCAAGCCGTTCCCGAGGGATGTTCTTGACGCCTCGTATGCGACATTCAACGAGCTGGCTGCCGAGCACCGAGCCAAGGATAAGCAGTATGCCGCGATTTACGAGCAATGGGACGCGTTCCGAAAGGCGTCCGCCACATGGTTCGGCTACGCGGAGACTTCGTATTTAAACTTCTCCACGTCAGTATAACCTTGGCTCCGGGATGAATCGGCGTGCCGGGCCCCGGCGCCGTACGGGGCAACGCTTGCTGCCCTCAGGGATCATGTCGAGAACACGTTCATCGCACTGATCCAGATAAGGACCGGGAGCGCCTGTCTGGGCCCATTTCCTCCAGTAGGCAAATGTGCGGGTTACGGCGGGAACGAAACGCGTACACGGTGCGACCGGAAGGGTGCATTGGTGGGAGCATTGAGCGAGTCAACCCCGCCCGTTCCAGGAATCAGGGCCTGGCCGGCCACCGGGCCCCATCCTGTGGCAAGCATGTCTTGTGAGCGCTCCAGGGTATATACCCGGGTGGAGGATGAGTTGTATTTCACCACCATGCCGGGAGAGATGCCCGAG
>CAZTAB010000562.1:0-2599 GCA_964611475.1 uncultured Verrucomicrobiota bacterium
ATCCGGTTGACAACTACCTTCGTTTTGTTCACAAATTTGCATCTCATTTGCCCGGTGGTGGGGGGGCGGGGGATTGGGCCGCCGCGGACCGATTTGCGGCCCGGGGATTTCTGGTCGCATTTCAGAAAGCCGGAAGTTCGCCCGCGACGACGGGGCGAAAGCTGTCGAGCCTGCGTTCCTTTTACCGGTTTTTACAGCGGGAGGGTCGCGTGGATTCAAATCCATTCACCGGTCTACAGATGCCCCGGCGCCCACGGAAACTTCCAGGAATCCTCTCGATCCCCGAGGTCAACCGGCTCATCGACGCCCCAGAGTCCTGGTGGAAAATCCATGGGGCGAGGCTCGAAAAGAAAAGGCGGATGTGGGCGGAATAC
This sequence comes from uncultured Verrucomicrobiota bacterium, assembly GCA_964611475.1. GTDB lineage: Bacteria > Verrucomicrobiota > Kiritimatiellia > SLOV01 > SLOV01 > CAUZEO01. Next base: position 375 of record CAZTAB010000562.1, read on the forward strand.
GCCTGGCAACGGGACACCGCGATGCTGGATGTCCTCTACAGTACGGGAATCCGGTTAAGCGAGCTGGCGGGCTTGCGGGAGGCAAAGTGTGATTTCCTGTCCGGGGTTGTCACGGTTCAAGGCAAGGGAAAAAAGGAACGGCTGTGCCCGCTCGGGGAGCCGGCCACGCGGGCCCTGCGCCGGGCCCTCAATGCCCGCGATGCGCCCTGGCTGCTTCAAAGGGGATCGGGTACATGTCCACATATGTTTTTGAATAAAAACGGAGGCGCCATCACGCCGCGGTCGATCGAGCGGATGATGAAAAAGTACGCGGAACTCGCCGGCCTGAATCTCGACTACTCTCCGCACACGCTTCGGCACACTTTCGCCACCCACATGCTCGACGCCGGCGCCGACCTGCGCTGTGTCCAGGAACTCCTCGGGCACGCAAGCCTGTCGACAACCCAGATTTACACTCACGTGTCCGTGGAGCGCCTCAAGCGGGTGTATGAGGAAACGCACCCACGGGCGTGAGGAATTGAGCTGCAATCGGTGCTGAATCAGGCGGGGCAGTGCCAGGGAGGGGATGATCCTCGCTGAAGGCGGCGAGAGATGAAAAATGCCGTGTAGTGTGCTGCATGAGTGTTCATCGTGACCGGTCGCACCATTTTCTGGCTGTCTCCTCCGGGTGCGGGGATTCCGTGACCTCCGAGATTGCAGCCATTCCGATGGCTCCGGCTTTCTGAATGGCGTCCGCGTGTTCGAGGCGAATGCCTCCAATCGCCACGACGGGGACGGGAGACAGCAATGCCAGTCGGCGGAGGAGCTCCAGGCCCAGCGGCTCGTGCTCCATGATCTTGGACGTGGAGTGAAACAGCGTTCCGATGGCCACATAGCTAGGGTTTGCACTGAGGGCCCGCGCAAGCTCGAAGTAGCTGTGCGTGCTGAGCCCAAGACGGAGGTTTGCCCGGGCGATGCACCGAAGCGCGTCCTCGCTCATGTCATCCTGACCCAGATGTACCCCGTACGCGCCATGCCGGATCGCCAACTTCCAGTGATCGTTGACGTACAGCCGGGTTGGTGTGTTGCAGGTGCATTGGATCGCGCGAAATATTTCGGATTCAAGTGTTTTGGGGTCCGGGTCCTTGATCCGAATCTGCAAGGCATTGAGGCCGGAGGAGGCGAGCCGTTCACCCCACGCCCCGTTTGGCAGGATGGGGTATAGGCCGGCAGGCGGAGGATCACAGGGTGGAAAGATCGGCCGGTTCCTGCCCGCGTCGGCCGAGGTGGTGATCCAGGGGAAGCGATATGGGTCGGAGGGCCATTCCCCGGTGCGAACAGGCCGGTTTCCCGACCCGTGTCCAGCCGCTGCGCCTAGTCCTTCCGAGACGTAGGCTTTCGCGAGAACCATCGCGTCCTTTAGCGGTAGCCCCAAGGCATGGAAAGAAGCGATCGCAGTAGAAAGAACGCAGCCGGTGCCGCGGGATCCGCTTCCTTCCACGCGATGTCCAGTCATCCAGAATGCCTCCGATCCGTCGGTCCAGTAATCCTGTGCGAAGGGACCGTCCCGATGCCCGCCCTTGATCAGGTCCGAGCGCGTGCCGGTTTCCAGGAGTGAGCTGGCGGCGTTCTCCATTTCTTCATCGGTGGAAACCGGTTGGCCGAGAATCGCCTCTGCCTCGGCAAGGTTAGGAGTGACCAGGTGCGCGTGCGGGAATAGCTCGCGCACGAGTACATCCTGCCCCGGAGCGTCGATCAGCCGGCCGCCGGAGGATGACGATACGACGGGATCGCAGACCGTGAATATGTCTGCTGACGGGAGGACATTCGCGATGGTCCGAATACTTTCCGCGGACCCGGCCATCCCGATTTTGATCGCGCAGGCTCCTTGATCTTCCAGGGCCGTGCTGAGTTGTGCGCGCACGGAGGCGGGATCGATGGAGTCAATCCGGTCGACACCTCGAGGCGACTGGGCCGTGACGGAGGTTAGTGCGAAAGCGCTTGTTACGCCGAGGCGTTCCATGGTTCGGATGTCCGCCTGGATGCCTGCGCCTCCCGACGAGTCCGATCCGGCGATCGAGATGACCTTTGCCCGCATCGAGCTCCCCGTCACGGTTGTGACGATTTATCCTGGTGCCAAAATGGCGTTCCGATCGTCGGCGTGCTGGGAGACGCAAGGTCACGTGCTTGCATAAGGCCTGCCTCGTACCCGGTTCGACCCGCACGGATTGCGTCTCGGAAGGCCT
>CAZTAB010000563.1:0-8045 GCA_964611475.1 uncultured Verrucomicrobiota bacterium
ATCGACGCTTCTCCCCACGACTTCCTTTTCGTAAAGGACCTGGTCACGCAACTGGACCAGAAGCCCAAACAGGTGCTGGTCGACGTGCTCATCGCGGAAGTGTCCCTTGGGGACGACTTTGACCTTGGAGTCGGGCTTTCCACCATCGAGGAGCCCCGGGACGGATCCAACACCCTCGTCGGTCGCAGCCGCCCGGGCGAGGAAGATGGGATCATGAACCTCATGAGCAACGGCATGCTGGTCCAGGGACTTTCCCTCGGCGTGGCCGGCGGAACGATCCGCCTCAGCGATGACTCCGAAGCTCCTGCCATCCCGTTTCTGCTGACGGCGCTCGCCCAGGACCGAGAGATCAAGATTATCTCCAATCCGTCCCTCCTTGCCGAGGACAACCAGGAGGCAACGGTTCAGGTCGTTGACGATATCCCGTTGCTCAAATCGGAGATCAGCGCGGGCGCCGGAACGGCCAGGGACATCATTCAGGAGATAGAGCGCCGGGAGGTGGGACTCAAGCTAACCATGACCCCGCACATCAATGATGACAACGAGATCCAGCTCGAGCTGAACCCAATCATTGAAGCGATCGTGGACGAAGGCGATTCCGACACCCCCTTCACGCCCACCATCGCGCGCCGCGAGGTGACAACCACGGTCACACTCGAGAACGAGCAAACCGTGGTAATCAGCGGATTGATCCGAGAGGACGAGATCAACCAGGTCTCCAAGGTTCCATTCCTGGGCGACATCCCCATACTTGGCCACCTCTTCAGGAGCACCTCTGAGCGCAGGCAACGCACCAACCTGCTCATCTTTGTTACGCCGCATCTCGTCGCCGACAAGGGGGATGCGGACCGCCTGCGGCTCGAACTGGAGGCGCGGACCGATTTTCAGGGGGTCCTGACCAACCAATTCGAGAAAGCCTCGGCCACGGAGCCGTGAACCATGTTGCTTGGCCAGCTTCTTCTGAATGCCGGGAAGGTCAACGAGGCGCAGCTGGACGAGGCCCTCCGGGCCCAGTCTGAAGCGGGCCCGAACCGCCCACGGATCGGCGAATGGCTCCGAAAGGGCGGCGCGGTCACGGAACTGGATGTGCTCTTCGCCCTGGGAAGCCAGTACAACGTTCCGGTCCTGCGGGACGGGATCTCCGAGGAAAAACTGAATTCAGCCCTGGTGAAGGATCTTCCCGTGGAATGGGCGAGGGAGCATCTGGTGCTTCCGTTCGAGACCAACGATGGTCTTTGCGCCCTGATCAACGATCCGACACGCCTTGAAATCATTGAGGACCTGGCGATGCTGCTCGGGAAGGATGTACAGCCGGTCCTTGCCACCGCGGACCAGATCGCCTGCGCAACGGAACAGTGTTACTTCCAACGGAACGAGAACGCGGGGGACTTCCTCGACACGATCTCAGCCGAGATGGGGGAGGCATCCCCGGCGCAGGGCTTATCCGACGACCTGCTTCGCATGGCGGACCAGGCTCCGGTATCCCAATTCGTGAACCTGCTGATGCTGGATGCAGTAAAGCGCCGTGCATCCGACATCCACTTCGAGCCCTCAGAAAACCGGCTGGGCATACGGTTCCGCATTGACGGCGTTCTCTACGACGAGCCGTCGCCGCCCAAATCAATGGAGGCATCCCTCGTCTCCCGGCTGAAGGTAATGGGGCGACTCGATATTGCGGAAAAACGCCTGCCGCAGGACGGGATGGCGCGCGTACGGGTCGGCGAGCAGGAGATCAACATCCGGATCTCCACGATTCCGGCAGCCGAAGGCGAACGCGTCGTGCTCCGGTTGCTGAACCGGGAAACGGCCCTGGTTCCCCTGGCACACCTGGGCATGCCGAATCATGTGCTGGAACCGTTCCACGCCCTGTTGCGGCAACCCAACGGCATTGTCCTGGTCACCGGCCCGACCGGGAGTGGGAAAACGACCACCCTGTACGCGGCCCTTAACGAGTTGGACACCGACAGGATGAACGTCATGACCATTGAGGATCCGGTGGAGTACCGGCTTCCAAACATTGGACAAATCCAGGTAAAGCCGAAAATCGGCCTCACCTTTGCCCATGGCCTTCGAAGCGTTCTGCGGCAGGATCCGGACGTTATTCTGGTGGGGGAAATCCGCGACCAGGAAACAGCTGAAATATGCGTTCGATCGTCCATGACGGGGCACCTGGTGTTCAGCACCCTACACACAAACAACGCGGTCAGCGCGGTAAACCGGATGCGCGACATGGGGACGCCGCCGTACCTGCTTGCAGCATCCCTGCGGGCATGTCTTGCACAACGCCTGCTGCGGAAACTTTGCACTGCATGCCGGACCCCCGTTACGCTGACAGCGGGCGATGTCGAGGGCCTGGGGGCGGCCGGGCAGCCCCTTCTCGGGACGAATGCGTTTCGCGCGAAAGGATGCGATCAATGCCTGGGCGGCTACGACGGACGGACCGGGATCTTCGAGCTGATGGTCGTGACCCCCCCTATGCGGGAATCCATCCGGTCGGGTGCATCCCAAGACGAACTGGCCCGGCAGGCCTCGGAATCCGGCATGCTCTCGCTCATCGAGGACGGAGTCCGCAAGGTTCAAGCCGGGGACACGACGGTGGATGAACTGCATCAAGCGATCGGGCATTTATAGGCTATGCCAGAAAACCGTTCATGATTTCTCCCAATAGACGTTTCGTGGTGTAGCAAGACACCTTCTTCTGCTTGCCCCTGAGGCCCCCTGACGGGAAGCGGACGACGTCTATGGGGGTTCATTTTTAAGTATTATCTTGCCCTTTCCTCACTAATGGGAATATAGCCTAGATCTCATTCTAGAATAGAAATACCTTAGCCGCGTGTTAACGAGACCGGATAGATAAGGAGAACCAAGATGCCAAAAACAACCACGAGTCGATCCGCCGCACCCAAAGGTCCCAAGGGGCGGAATCGAAAGGACCCAAGCGATGCCCTGAAGCTGGTAAAACCTGGAGGAAGAGCAGGCCAGGTGCCGGCGGACAAGGTCCTGGTGAATTTTGAAAATGGTTCCAAGGGCGTCTACTGGGCGACTCCTGCCGAAAAGAAGAAGCGGGAGGCTGCCAGAAAAACAAAAGCGAAATCAAAGCGTGGCAAAAAGAAGGTGAAGGCCCCGGGGAAGAAGCGGGGTCGCAAAAAGGGTTCCGCCAGAAAGGGCAAATCAAGCAGGCGAGTCGCGGGAATGCCGAATCTTCAGGGCCTGTCCAACGATCGACTCCTTGCAATACGCCACGCCGTCGATGGCGAGATCAATGCCCGGATTGCCAATGCGGAGAAGGAGCTGGGCAGCCTGAAAAAAGCGGTTGGCTAATCCGAAAGGGTCCATCCTTGCTGGATGGGCATTGCCCCTGCGCCAAGCGCGTGTCCCGGTTTCTCACGCCGTCCCGCGTCAGGGTTCGTCCATGCCAGAAACGGGTACGGCGTCATGTGCCGGGTCAGCACAGCAAGCCCGGCACACACCGAGCTCCGCGGTGCGCCCGTTGCCTTGGGCAGCGACCTACACTGCGTAACATAGCGACAAGGGGAATAACGATGAAAGTGAATTTGGGTTTGTTCGCGCTACTGATGCTGCTATTCAGCCACAATGCGCCTGCCGCTGATACAGCCCAACTACACTTTGTTCGGCCTTTCGACCCCATGACGCTCACGCAAGTGGTGAAGCTGACGCTGGACAAACAAGACCCCGTGAAATTACGACAGAAAACAACACACCTTCTTGAGGTAAAAAAGGGCAAACACAGGATCCAAACGAAAGTCGGGATCAGCCTGGGTGTGCCCAATGTCACAGGATACAACGGCGCGAGAAAATTCAAGATGCAGGCCGAGCTGAATAACGACCATCACTATTTCAAGGTCGTATATAAGCCGGGCATGCTGACGGGACGGCACGAAGTGATTGAGATCGATGAGGTTGAATACAACTCGCTGGTTGCAAAGGCAAAGAATTAACGCTGAAGAAAGACGTGCAGTCGATAGCGACCGGCAATCGAGAGGAAACATCCAGGCGCCCATATTTTGGGGCCGCGGGAAACAGGGAAGGGCCTCTGGCTGACCCAGAATGGCCCCGCCACCCAAACTCACATAGCGTGCATTACCCCAGGACAGCCGCGATGGCCTCGATCACCTGGTCGTGAATCAAGCCATTGGTGGCCACGACGCCTTTGTTTTTCTTGAGCGTTCTTCCCATCGAGAAATCGAGGGGCTTCCCATGGATGTCCGTCACCTTGCCGCCCGCTTTCTCCACAAGCACCGCGCCGGCCGCGTGATCCCAGACCTTCTCCTCATAGTCCGCTCGCGTCGGCATCCGAAGATAGATCGAGGCGTCTCCGCGGGCAATGACGGCGTACTTGCACTGGCTGTCGATACGATACGGTTCAGAGGTCACACCCAGCCTTTCTGCAATTTGCGCGGAAACGCCATGCGCCGAGTGCCCCGACTCCACCGACTCGCAAAAAGATGCCCCCGCAGGATTGCTCACGGATGTGGCGCGGACCGGTCGAGACTCCCCGGTTGACAGGTCCATCTCCATGACGCTTCCGTTCTCCTCGCTCAGAAGCAGAGATCCCTTGCCCCGGGTGGTCCTCGAGCCAGCCAGGGAGAGGCGGGGACAACCGAGAACACCGAAAACCAGCCGCCCATCCTGAACAAGACCCAGCGCCACGGCGTACTGGTCGCCCCTCAGGAAGCCCTTGGTGCCATCGATCGGATCAAGAGCCCAGAACATGCCTTCCGGGCCGCCCTCGTGGATACCCTGATCTATGGCATCGAGGATCTCACCCTCGCTCACCCCCCCAAGCACCTCCTGGGCATGCGCCACGACACTCTCCCGATCCTCATCATTCTCCTGTTTTCGAAGCTCCGTCGCATCCTCCTCTCCGACCACCGGAATGTTGGGAAATTCGGCCCTGAGCTGGTAAATCACCGCAGCCTGCGACCCGAAATCAGCAACCGTTACGGGGGAGCGATCGTCCTTGGAAAGGGTTCCCGATCCTCCAGCGGAGGAGCGCTCAGCCACCAGTTCACAGAGCCGTGCGGCGTCCCGTACCGCACGCACGGCCACTTCACGGGCCCGCGTCAGATCCATTTCTTTAATCCTTTTTCGTGCATTTCTATTTCGAGCAGGGTAAGGTGCATGGTTTGTGAATCAATTGACTTGATTCCAAGAGGGCAGGAGACTACACGCTCTTTGCCTGATTTACAAATTGGAATTCGCAGGAAAAATGCATCCCCAGGAGAACGCGCGTTGGATCTCATTTCGAGGCTTCTGAGTTTACAGGATCACGACCGAAAAATTCTCAAGCTTGCTCGAGAAGTTCGGGACATACCGAAGCGTAAGGAAGAAATCGAGGAACGCTTGGCGACCCACCGGGCTACTCTCGCCGAAGCGCAGGAGGAAGTTACTCGCCACACCCTCAAAATGAAGGATCTTGAGGGGGATATCGAACTACTCAAGCAAAAGGCCGTTCGGTTTCGCGAGCAGCAAATGACGGTCAAGAGTAACGACGACTACCGGATGCTGGAGCAGGAAATTGCCGGGACCCGCCGACAAATCCGGGCGCTGGAGGATCAGGAACTGGTGCTCATGGAGAAAATGGAATCGCTGAACCAGGCCGTAGCCGCCCGGGAAAGCGAGCTGGGCGAGGAAGAGGCCGCGGTGGGGGAGGAGGTCGGGGCACTCGACGAACGGCTGACATTGATCGAGGGGGAATCCGGGTCCCTGAAAGCGGCCCGGCCACAAATGCTGGAGGGCCTCGAGGGCGACTGGCTCTCCCGGTACGAGCGGATCATTCAGCATGTGGGTGATTTTGCCCTGGTCAGCATCGAGCGAGGCGTCTGCATGGGATGCCACATGAAGCTGCCTCCGCAACTGGTCCACAACGCAAAGAAGCGGGATTCCATCACCTCGTGCAGCTTTTGCGGCCGTATTCTGTTCGAAGGCCAGTAGTCAGCTTCCGTCATCCCGGACTCGCTTCCCCCAAAAATTGAATTTCACACCGTTGCAGCCTTTGATTAGGATGGGTGGAATGAACTTGGTACCGGATGAACCAAATGCCGGTTCACCGTGACACATGATCGCTTCGGTCCTGTCGATTTGTGCAGGGCCGGGGAGGAAAGTCCGGACTCCGCAGGACGGGATGTCCCCGAATACAGGGAGGCCTTTCGGTGATCGAAAGGGACGGAAAGTGCCGCAGAAAACAGACCGCCCTGAAACCGATGCTCTGCATCATTTCGGGGTAAGGGTGAAAAGGTGGAGTAAGAGACCACCGGGTTCCAACGCAAGGCGGGACCGCAGGGTAAACCCCATCTGGAGCAAGATCAAATAGGGAACGGAGAGGTGGTCCGCCTCGCTTTCCGGATCCGGAGAAATCCGGTGACGGACCGAAGTTCCGGGTTGATCGCACGAGATAAATGATCATGATCCCGGGCAACCGGGATACAGAATCCGGCTTATCGTCACGGTGGACCGGTTTTGGATCCGGCGCGCAACAAGGCGTGTCATCCGGTTGTTGAATGGCGGAAGGATGAAGCAGCTGGTGCCAGAACCCACCCAGAGAACAAGGCAATGGATGAACCGGGCTCCGGTCATCCTCGCCGTTGCCTGGGTCCTCCTCCTGATCATGTACATCGTGATGTATTTGCGCTTGCCCCGGGTGGCGGAACCAGCCGCCCCGCAATCCGGCACGGCGCACTGGCCCGACATCGAGCGCCCGGCGGAGGAGGCTTGGCGGGTATTCCAGCCGGAAACAGATCACGAATCCCAAAGCAGCCTGTCCGGAAAATATCGATTGGCCGGGACTCATTTTGGATTCGGAGGCCCCCCTGGCGAGGGAGCATTCCGAATGGCCGTCCTGGAGGATTTAGATGCCCAATCTCAGGATTCCCTGGAGGAAGGAGAGTACTTCGGGGACGTCCAGGTGGTCGAGATTGGGACAAACCACGTGCGGCTTCGGCAGGGAATGACCGAGGAAGTCCTTCGCCTCAGCTTCGCCGAGGAGGCCGCCGATCCACAGCCTGAATCGCCAACCTCTCCCGGGCCGACAGAGGAATTGCGATGGGATGAGCGCGTCCTCGACGAGAACCGGTTTGGCAGACGAATTGCCGAAAACCGCTGGATCCTGAGCCGGGATATACTGCTGCAATATCGGCAGGATCTACTGGACGACCCCGAGCGCCTCACCGCTCTATTCGGCTCCATGAGAGCTGACTACATCAATGGGCAGGTCTCCGGTTACCGGCTTCAAAAACGGGGCGAAGAAGAATTCTATGATGGGGTGGGGCTTCTGGAGGGCGACATCATCCGGAAAGTGAATTCGATGAAAATGAAGAACCAGGAACGATCCGAATATTTTATCCGGGAGTTCGTCAGTAACCGACTCAGCGCCGTTGTCCTGGAGGTCGAGCGCAACGGACAGGAGATGAAGCTCATTTACTACCTCCGGTAGCGCTTCGAGTCCCTCAAGAAACGTTCCCGTCGCTCCACGAGAAAAAGAGAGAGAGGGGGGGCTGGGACGACCGTATCGACACAACCCCGCCCCGTATGCAAGTTCTGATCGGTGCCGCTGTTCGTTATTTACCAGCATCAACGCCTTCTGCGTTTGGAACTCCGGTCAGAAACCCCATGTCCGGGCTGCAACCTTGATCCGTCCCTACATTCAGGGTCTTCTTGCAGCGGAATCACCCAGAGGCACGCGCTTCTCATCCTATCCAACACCAGGTTGGTACATACCGGCCGCTGGGCTTTTGTTTACCCTCAAAGCGTTCACCATCCGTAGCGCCGGGTGCGTCTCCAGTCTATTCACCCTGACTCATCCTCCGCGTTTTGCTCAATTCGGGCTTGGACAATATGTTCAGCGCCATCCCCGTGCAGCCAGCCCAAGGCCTAGGTTTACATAAGATATATTATGCGACGTTGAAGGAACCGACGTAAAATTCGGCGAAGTTATGGAAATTCATGAAAACCTGACCGTGACGACGCAACAAACAGTCTTCAAGGAATTACGACAAACCCCTCTCCCTCAACGCCGCCCAGTTGAC
>CAZTAB010000564.1:0-3669 GCA_964611475.1 uncultured Verrucomicrobiota bacterium
AGCACATTCCCCTCGGTCGAGGCCTCAATTACCAGGTCCATTTCCGCGGCGGAGAAAAGGTTGGGGACGTAGAGGTATCCGTCCTGCCGGAAGCGCTGTACCTGCTCGGTGGTTACGTTGAAATAGGACATGCTTGGCACCATAGGTTAATTGATCTGCCCACTCACAATACGGATTTTTTGTCTTCGAAACCATTAAGAATTTGTTTGGTTGCAGCGGATCCGTCAAGCCGGTAAGATAGGAGCTGTTTCTGGAGGAATTGTCACATGGTAGAGTTGAAACCACCCATCACCCAGATTGCGTTGGATTATCCGACCATTGAGGAAGCCATCGAGTACGCCCACATTGCGGTGGAGGCGGGGTTCGACTGGCTGGAGATCGGCACTCCCCTGATCACGGTTCAGGGGATCGCTCCCATCGGGCAGCTCGTGAAGGAATTTCCGGGCCGGGTGGTTCTGGCCGATTACAAGACGATGGATTCCGGCTTCAAAAACGTTCAGCGGACCAAGGACCAGGGCGTCCATCTGATGACGGTTTGCGGAAATGCTTCGGACGCGACCGTTCGCTCGGCAATTGACGAAGGCAAGAAGCTGGACATCGGAGTCGTGGTGGACACAATCGGGGCCAGGGACCACGCGGAACGCGGCCGCCAATGTCATCAGTGGGGTGCGGACCTGATTTACATCCACTATAGCGCCGACGAGCGCCGGGCGGATGACCAGCACGGTGCTACGCAGTGGCTCCAGGCTGTTTTGGACGCGGTGCCCGGTCCGGTTGGGCTCTCCTGCTTCAATGCGGAGGACGGCGCCATCGCAGCGAAGATGGGCGCGGAGTACTTTGTGACGGGATATCCTCCCCTGCAGGGCGACAATCCGCTTGCGGTAATGGCGGAGTTCGTGCAGGCAGTGAAGGAGAACTACACACCGCGGTAGGCAGACCGGGCGTGACGCAGGCATGCCGCCTGAAGCTTCGGACGATAGCCGTAAGCCGCGTCCCCCGTTCTGGTCGTGTGCGCGTGCCGCGCCCGGTCGCTCCTCGCAGGAGCGAATGGTTGCATGTGCAGGTGGAGTCGAAGGACTCAATTCAGCCGGCCGTTCTCCTCGGGATTTGCCCCGGAGCCGGTTCTAAAACGATCTCATGTGCCGGGTACATCGCCCCGGGCACTGATGGCTGGATAAATCGGATTGCGCTGACTGCGTGGTGTTGGCATACTGGGGATCAGGTTGAATCCCCCGAAACCACCCGAGTTTCTTGAGCCCACGCTTCCGGAGGATGAATTCCGGGATCGCCTCCTGGTGCTGAACAGGCAGACGTACTCTTCGCCGGAATTTGCGTTCGATGCCGTGACAACGCACGTGTATCGTCCGCCCGCCCCGTATGCACAGGTGGATCACTCCTTTTTTCACGACGGGGAGATCTGGCATTTTTTTTATAATGCGTTTGACGTGGAGAAAGAGTCGTCCTACCTCGAATGCGTGGCGGCTGGAGACTGGGATGGGGCCGCGAGAAACAGCATCGAGCGCGGGATGGGCCATGCGGTGGGGGCCTCGTTGTTGGAGTTGGAATACAAGGATTTGATCGAGCCGCCGGTCGAGGGCCGGCACGACATGTTGCTGCGCAGCAACGGATGGGTCTTTCCTCACGACGGGCGGTACGGGATGCTTTACGGCGTTCGGGGGAGGGATGGCTTTGTCGGGTTCTCTCTCATGTGGTCGGACGATCTCGCGTCATGGAAGTCCAGCGGCTCCAACCCGGTCCTGCAGGCTCCGGGTTGGGCGATGCCGGGCTCGACGTGCAAGGATGTGCATCTGGTTCACCATCGCGGTGTCTGGTTGATCTATACCATCACGGCTGAGGACGCAGACACGATATGCATGGCGCTGGCTTCCACAGTCGACTGGAACACCTTCGCTGATCACGGCTGTGTGTTCCGCGCGTGCCCGATGTTGCGCGGCACGCGAGGCCTCGAATCACCCGCGGTAATTTTGCGCGATGGGATGTGGCATTTGTTCATCACGTGGGGATTCGGGGTGTGGCACGCTGTCGGGCGCTCGCCGTGTTCCTTCTCCGGCATCTACTACCTTGGCCCGTTTCATGCCGCGGAAGTCATTGAGGACCCGTCGGGCGAATGGTGGTTCACCACAGATCGCAAGGAGGAATGGCGGCGACGAAATCGGGTTGAAGGGAAGAGGTGTTTCCGGGGGTCCTACGAAGACGACCGGGTTCTGTACGAGGGCTTGTACCTGTCTCGCATTCACTGGGAGGCTGATCAGCCGATTCTGGGGAAACCTTGATCTTGAGTTCGTGAGTGGGGGTATTTTCGCGCCCGCTCCACAAGCCAAGGCTGGATTCCTGGCCCCGGCGGGTTCGCGACTACCAGTACTTCATCGCATCCTCAAACATCAGGGCAAGGTCTTCGCGTTGCGCGGGCCTGGGGGACAGCTTGGTGACCCGGTGCTGGGGGAGGGTGCCCTCGACAAGCGCGGGTATGTCGTCTTTTCCGTAGCCGATCCCGGTCAGTCCATTGGGTACGTGAAGACGCTGCATGAACCAGATGATTTGGTTTGCAAGGATGGTTCCGGCGTCTTTTTCCGATGCCTTGGTTACATCCGCACCCAGTGCTTCGGCCGCCTCAAGGTGACGGCGCGGGTTGGCCGGGGCGGTGAATCGGAACACTGCTGGCGCGTTGAGGATGACCGACGTGCCGTGAGGAACCAGCGGATGATCCACCGGGTATCCGGGCGGCACGTAATCCCGGACCATGCTGGAAACCGGATATGACATACCATGGGGCAGGTGGACGCCAGCGTTGCCGAACCCCATGCCGGCGTAGGATGCGGCGAGCATCATGTTCCCCCGCGCTTGCATGTCGTCTGGATTCTCCACCGCTCGCGGAAGAAAGTCGTTTACCATGCGAAGCGACTGCAGGGCCCATATGTCACTGATCGGGTTGGATCCCTGGTAGGCGGGTCGAAGAATCGGGCGCTCCGGGTATGGTCGTTCCGTGAAGGGGATGGCGGTGTATGATTCGATGGCGTGACTCAGTACATCGAGTCCCGTGGAGGCTGCCACCTCAGGGGGGAGCATCCGGGTGTTCTCTGGGTCCACGATCCCTAGGGTTGGCTTGAGGCGACGGTGCGCGATCCCGGTTTTTGCGTGCATGGAAGCGAGGTCGAAAATCGACACCCCGGTCGTCTCGCTTCCTGTCCCCGAGGTGGTCGGCACGGCGACCAACGGTTTGAGCGGTCCCGGAACCGGCAGCCCCCGGCCAATCGGGGCGTTCACATAATCCAGAAAATCATCCGGCGGATACGTGGCATAGAGGTTCGCCGCCTTGGCCGTGTCCATGGTCGAGCCGCCCCCCGCGGCGACGAACCCGTCGAAGGCATCCTGCTGCGCGAAAAGAATGGCCTCCTTGAATGAGTTGTCTTTCGGCTCGACTTGAACTTTGTCGAACAATTCGTATTCGATCCCCGATTCCTCCATCGACTCGATCACACGTTGGACTGGGGGCTGCCCCCTCAGGTGGCTGTCGGTCAGGAGCATGACGCGGCGGATCCCGAGTTCCGTGAGGTCCATGCCAATCTCACGAGTCACGCCGGCTCCGAACCGGAGGTTCGATGTCGACATCTGGAAGGCAAATTCTTTTTTGGGTTTCATTTTGCGTGT
>CAZTAB010000565.1:0-2149 GCA_964611475.1 uncultured Verrucomicrobiota bacterium
GAGGGTCGTCCAAGGGAGCACCAGGTACCGGGGGGCCTGCCCGTCCGCCATGTTGTGGGGCAGGACAAACAGAGTGCAGGATGCAAGGACCAGAGCGGGGGCGAGTTTTCGGAGCACCTCCTTTCCAGCAGGACTTCGGAGCAGCGATAGGAGTAGCAGAAACCCGCCGGTCGCGATGCAGAGGCCGACCAGGAGAGTCCAGGCTGCGTGCATCTCTTCGCGGCTCCACGTCAGGATGAACAAGCCGGCAAGCAGGAACGACTCAGCGCGTTCCAAAAGGATCGGGGGGGAAAAAGACCAGGCGGTCATCATGCCGGAGTCGGCTCCGCGCAGGGCGGCCAGGATCACGGGCAGCGCCGTGACGGCCGCCGACAGCATGCAGAGAAAGGCCGGGACGATCAGGCTCCGGGCGTAGGCACGATGCTTCAGCGCGTACACGGTCGCGGTGGTCCAGCCGACCGCGAGCACCATGACTGACTGCGGATTGGTCCAGACGCCGAGACCGCTGCAGATCCCCAGGCCGGTGAATCGAAGGGCGGTGCCGGGACCGCCGGGCCCGGTTTTCCACACGCGTATCACGAGCCAGAGGCCGAAGGCCGCGAAGAACCAGGTTGCCGGATAGCCACCGTAGGTTCCGATTGAATACCAGAGAACGTGCCAGGGTGGCACGGCGGCAATTGCCGCCGCCGCGTGCGCGGCACGAAGGCCGTAGAGTTCACGTACCAACATCCAGACAGCGACAATCCAGCCCAGGGAAAAAAGAATGGGCGAAAGGCTGATGGCAAGAATGCTCGGACCCATCCACGACACAAAGAATGCCGCAACATAGGCTTCCAGTGCGCCCATGTATTGCTGGCCGGAAAAGAAGAGCGGGCGCTCCCCTTCGAGGATATGGCAGGCCATAAGCCCCACCGTGCCGCTGTCGATCGTCGGATAGTATGCCAGGAGAATTCCGGCCACCCGTATGCAGATCGCGACGCCAAGCCATGCGGCCAGCACGGTTCGGCCACCCGCCTCTTGGGTGGGGGGCTCTGTCGGGCTTCGGTTCACAGGATGCGGGTAAAGCGGACCTGGATATTGGTCAGGCCATTGGGCCGAATGCCGATGAACGATATGCCATCCACCTCGTGCGGAAAAAGTTCGGCGGGTCGCGAAACGGACAACTCCTCGCTATAATGGTACCGAATCACCGCATCGGCGTCTCCGTCATCGAGGCGGATATCGAACCCGTTGATTCCGGCCATGATGTGTCCCCTGTTCTCCTCGAAAAAGGATCGGCGGGGGCGGATTGCGCGAAACACGGTTTTGGGATGCTTCCCGGGGATCGTCGTCAGTTCTTCGTACCGCCCCGGGTATTTGCGGTAGAAGTTGACGACGGATTCTACGTCGTAAGCGATGATGGTGTCGACGTTGTACAATTCAATAAAGCGGTACACGTCCTCATCCTGTTCCCGGAATTTTTTGGGCGGGTAGAAGTACTCCACGAGCCTGGGGGAAAAGTGATAGTAGTCCGCGGCCATCATCTCACGCCCCGTGAAATATGAGAGCGCGGCAACGTGTCCACCGCCGTAGGCGTGGGATGTCAGTCCCGCGAATAGAATTCGTGCCTTCCCGTCGGTATTCCCTTGAATCCATTCGGCCAGTTCTCGGGTTTCATCGGGCATGGTGTTGTATCTTGCCTCTGATCTGTTCCCGTAAAACCGGATGGTTGTATAGCCGCCAATGAGGAGCAGGGAGAGAAGAACCGGGGTGATCAGAGCGCATGCCCGGTTCTCCGAAGAGACAATACGGGCGCAGATAACCGCGGCGGGCCAGACCGCAACGAACGCCAGCGGGACCGCTGCCCGGCTCAGTGAGAGACCGTCGAAGACGTACTCCCCCCACCCGGTAAGGATCAGCAGGGGCAGAATCAGCCAGGCAATGAAGCGCAGATGGGGGAATAGGCGTAGCAACGGAAGGCTGAGAATGCCGAACCAGAGAATCGCCGGATGGAACTCCCGCAAGGAGGCGGCGAGCTGTATCAGCCCCCCGGTCAAGGCCTGGCCTTGGCCGGGGGAGGGAAGAGGCCCCTTCTCGGCGAAAGCACCGGCGGCTACGCGGAACAACATGGAAATCACCAGGGGCGCTATGGAAAGGGTGGTCACTGCGC
>CAZTAB010000566.1:0-3324 GCA_964611475.1 uncultured Verrucomicrobiota bacterium
CATAGTGATCCAGCGATTGCGTGTGGAAGCGTCGTTGCTCAACGGATAAAAGGTACCCCGGGGATAACAGGCTCATCTTCCCCAAGAGTCCATATCGCCGGGAAGGTTTGGCACCTCGATGTCGGCTCATCGCATCCTGGGGCTGGAGAAGGTCCCAAGGGTTGGGCTGTTCGCCCATTAAAGCGGTACGCGAGCTGGGTTCAGAACGTCGTGAGACAGTTCGGTCCTTATCCTTCGTGGGCGCAGGAGATTTGAAGAGAGCATTCCTCAGTACGAGAGGGCCGGGAATGACGTACCACTGGTGTTCCAGTTGTCCCCCAAGGGCATGGCTGGGTAGCTATGTACGGAAAGGATAAGCGCTGAAAGCATCTAAGCGCCAAGCCCCCTCTAAGATTAGATCTCCCTTCCCGTCTTCGGACGGGACTGAAGGCAGGTTGAAGACGACAACCTTGATAGGCCGGGTGTGTACGTGCAGCAATGCATGAGCTAACCGGTACTAATCAGCCGTGAGGCTTGACCATCTATTTGGTTTGCCGTGGACTCGATTCGTCGGGCCACGGCAGACGCTTCATGCCCTATGCATTGTTTTTGTTGTAGATTGATGATTGGGGATTGATCGTGAACTTGGCCTGCGCGCCAGGAGAAGCGGATCCTCAATGATCAGTCTGTAATGACACTAGATTTTCGGCGGCCAGAGCGAGGAAGTCACACCCGTTCCCTTTCCGAACACGGAAGTTAAGCTCCTCTGCGGCGATGGTACTGTGGCGCTAGGCCACGGGAGAGTAGCGCGTCGCCGGATTTTTGACGGGGGCCGAGGCGGGGACAAAACCATCTCGGCCCCCGACCCATTCAACGACGAGTAGTGAAGGCAAGATTGAGTCGGCAGGACGGAACAGCCGCCGATCCAGTTTCTCAGCGTCAGGATTGGCCGGGGTGCGCGGGCTGCCCCGGTGATCGCAATGGAACGATGCCCAGTAAGCCAAGTAACAGAACAGCGAACAAAGCACATGAACGAACAATCCACCGACGAAAAAGAACACATCCAATTCGAACTTTCTGGCGTCTCCGCGGAGAAGAGGGAAGAAATCCACACCCTCTATGAGGACAGCCTGAAGAATTTCTCGGCCGGCTCCATTGTGAGTGGCCGGGTCTTGGAAATCCGATCCAATGAAGTGCTCGTGGATATCGGGTATAAATCAGAAGGGCTGATTCCCCGCAATGAATTCAGGGACCCCGACCAGCTTAATGAGGGGGACCAGATTGAGGTGCTTCTCGAGGATTTGGAAAATGAAGAGGGGATGGTGGTCCTCAGCAAGGAGCGCGCTGAAATTCAGCGCAACTGGGACAACGTCCTGGAAACCTGCGAGGAAGGTGGAGAAATCGAGGGCACCATTCGAAACCGCGTAAAGGGTGGGTTCATTGTGGATGTGGGGGTGGACGCTTTTCTGCCCGGGTCCCAGGCCGACGTCGTGCCCGTGCGCAATCCTGACGAATATTCAGGGAAGACCTACGCGTTCAAGGTGCTCAAGATCAACATCGAGCGCCGAAATATTGTCCTTTCCCGTCGTGAACTGCTGGAGGAGCAGCGGCGAGAACAGAAGAAGGCGCTTCTTTCGGAGATCGAGGTGGGACAGACCCGCGTAGGCGTGGTCAAGAACATGACGGATTTTGGGGCTTTTATCGCCCTCAACGGCATGGACGGCCTGCTCCACATCACCGACATGAGCTGGGTTCGAATCAATCACCCCTCCGAAATGCTTAGCGTGGGGCAGGAGCTTGAGGTCCTGGTTCTTGATATCGACCAGGAAAAGGAACGTATCTCGCTGGGGCTGAAGCAGAAGACGCGAAACCCGTGGGAGGATATCGCAGCGAAGTACCTGGTCAACGGGCGCGTTCGCGGCAAGGTTGTCAATCTTGTTCCCTACGGTGCGTTCATCGAGATCGAGGAGGGCGTGGAGGGGATGGTTCACGTGTCCGAGCTCTCCTGGACCAAGCGCATTGCCCGTGCCTCCGACATGCTGAAAGTCGGCGATGAGGAGGAGGCCGTCGTGCTCAGCATCAACAAGGACGACCAGAAGATTTCCCTTGGCATCCGGCAGACCGAGGCGAACCCGTGGGATGAGGTTTCCGATCGGTACCCCATCGGAGCCCGGGTCAGCGGGACGGTGCGAAACTTTACGTCGTACGGCGCGTTCGTGGAGCTGGAAGAGGGCATCGACGGCATGATCCATGTCTCCGACATGTCGTGGACGCGCAAGATTAATCACCCCTCCGAAATGCTGAAGAAAGGTGATCACCTCGAGAGTGTTGTTCTTGAAGTTGATCCTTCGCAGCAGCGCATCAGCCTCGGTCTCAAGCAGGCGCAAGGCGATCCATGGGCAACGATTTCCGCCAAATATCAGGTGGGGCAGTTGGTCCAGGGCAAGGTGAACAAGCTCGCCTCATTCGGGGCCTTTATTGAGCTTGAGGAGGGAAGCGACGGACTGGTTCATATAAGCCAGATCAGCGATGAGCGCGTCCAGAAGGTTCGGGATGTCCTGAAGCCCGGGCAGGAAGTCGAGGCGCGCGTGATCAAGATCGATCCGGTCGAGCGTCGTATTGGCCTGAGCATCAAGGCGGCCAAGGTGGCAGAAGAGGATTTCGAGGTCTCCGAGGAAATGCTCCAGGGCTTGCGCCCGGGAGAGGACCTGGTCGACCTTGCCGGGGCATTCGACGATGCCCTCGGCGAAGAGGAAGAGTGGAAACCGGGGCAGGAGTGACGGCGATTTCCGATTAATAATTGGGGATATCCCGGAGCTCCTGGCAGGGCTCCGGGATATTTTTTTAGGGGGCCGTGGCCGGGCAGGGAGCGGTCAGGGCGCGTTGGGCCGGGGATAGAACAGGGAGTGGCTGGGCACTGCGCCGAACCTGGAGTAGCCTGAGGGGAATCTCTCTTTCAAGGCGTGCCACTGGACGTGGCCGCCGTTGAACAGGTAGTTGCCGCCGGCAAAATAGTCAGGATAGAACGTGCCGTTCCCCGGATGGTTCGTCAGGCGGGAGCCCTGGAGAAAGATCGTGACGTCGCTGGTGTTGTAGCCCCAGGAATCCCCAGCAAGCACTGCGGTGGGCGGATCGATTATCTGCCCTGCGACGTCGGGGTAGGCGGATTCGAACCCATTGTCCTGATGCCAGGCCCGAATTCCCCAGGCGAGAAGGTAGTGCGTGCTCCCATACCAGTTGCCGGCGTGAGACGTTGTGAAGCGGGCTGTGCGATCCGGCCACCCGGTCCGGTTGCCGATCGGGTGCTGGTCATTACTTGGGCAGTACCACGTTTGGATGCCGGTG
>CAZTAB010000567.1:0-2509 GCA_964611475.1 uncultured Verrucomicrobiota bacterium
TTGTCCCCGTATTCTGGCGCGAGTAGAAATGAGTTACAAAACCCTTTTGATCCGTTAAGGTCTCCGGAACCTGGCAGCGGAACGGTACGACAAGGATGGCGAGAAACCAAGTTCACGGGATTGTGGTCACACCTGGTGCGATCTCGTACACCACGTTGGAGGAGAAGCAGGAACGCTGGACGGTCGTTGAGACCCGCACCGTCGACCTTTGCGACGGTCTGCCCACGCTCCTGCTGGAGCAGGATGCGTTCGCCGACGCCCTCAGGTCGCATACCGCCGCCTGGCCGGGCCGCTGCACCCTTGCCCTCCCGGCTTCCTTCGGCCTGCTTCGGATCGTCGAGCTTCCATCGGTGGAGGAGGAAGAGATCGAGTCGATGGTGGAACTTCAGGTGGACAAGTTTTCCCCGTATCCGGTCGAACAGTTGCAGGTGTCATACGAAACACTGGGCCGCACGGACCGGACGACGCGGGTCGTCGTGGTTGCCGTGTTGCGGGAACGAATCGATGCGCTGGGCGAGTCGTGCCGGGAACTGGGGTTGCGTGTCGACCGGCTGGACGTCGATATCCAGGGCTGGTGGAACTCTATTCGCCAGGCGGGGGAAGTGGCCAGGAACGGGCGGAGCGTCATGGTCATCTGCGAGCTCAATGACGCCATTCTCGTTGTCACCGAGAGCGGTTTGCCCGTACTGATCCGATCCCTGGGACCGCAGGGGGACGCGCCGAGGGACGAGTACTGCGGCATGATCGCCGAGGAGACGGAATATGCGCTTACGGCGGTGGAAACCGAGTGGGGATCCACCGCGGCCCTCGGATGCCGGGTCTGGTACCGGGACCTGGAACCGACGGATCTGGCCGTCGTGCTGGAGAAGGAATGTGGTTTTCCTGTGACCACCCATACGCTGGACGATTTGAAACCGTTGAGCGAGAGTATCGTGGACCGTACCACGGAGGGACCCGATGAACGGGTGGACCTCGCCCCTCCATCATGGGAAATCTCGTACCGTTCCAAGGTTACGCAGCGGAATTTCCTGGTTGCCACGGGAGCGACTCTCATCGTGTGGCTGGTCGTCGTATCGGGATTCCTGCTCGCGTTGGGAATTCAGCGGTCAGGGTTGAAAGATCTGCAGGCCCGCTTCGAGTCGCTGGAAGAGCCGGCAAATGAAGTTCGAACGATCAAGCGGAATGCCCAGTTTTTGGGTGTCTACACCAACCGCAACAACAGCGCGCTGGAAACGTTACTTTCCGTTGTCCGCGCGATGCCGGACGAAGTCGAGCTGAGTCATTTCGAATTCAAGTCAGGCGGAAAAGTTTCCTTTGCGGGGCGTTCCGGCTCGGAAGAGGGTATCGATGCCTTCGACCAGAATCTACAAACCATGGTCGGGACCATCGAACAGGTCAAGCTGGGGTTCACCACCAGCGATAAAAAAGATCGAAGGAAGAGACGTTTCAGCTTTACAGCAATGTCCCGGGAGGAAATTTCGAAGTTTCGGGAGGATTACGAGTGAGGTTGTCGTCCAGGGAGACCACGCTGGCGTGGCTCACGATGGCCGTCCTGTTGGGCGGGGCAACCTACTTCTTCGGGCGCGGCAAGCTCGAGGAATGGAGCCGGATCCGGGAATCGAAGGACCGACTCGTGGCTAAGATCGAACGAAGTGAACGATTGGTTGGCGAGCATGACCACTGGAGGCGGGAGTTTGACCGAAACATCACGGTCCTCCAAAGTTTCCCGGCAGGACAAAACGTCTCGAGCAAAATCCGGTTGGATGTCAGCACGATCGCAAAGGCGCAAAATCTGCAGTTGAATGACATGAAGCACAATGAAAATCCGCCCAAGGGGGATGTGCACGAGATGGAAATCATGTGCAATCGTTGTACCGGAGACCTTGAAGCCTGGATCAGGTTCCTGTATGAGCTGCAGCGGCAGGGTGGCAACTATCGAATCCGTTATTTGGACATGAAGCCGGCCAAGAAGGGTGAAAACCTGGACGGGAAATTCACCCTCGATTGCGCTTTTACCTGGACCGGGGCCCAGGCAAATTTGGAATCCACGCTGGAAGTGACCCCTGTAGCGGTAACGCCCTGAAAAACTCAACGCATCGGAAATCGATATGAAGCAATCCAGCCATTCGAGAAGCCCCGCCACCGCCATCACGTTGCTTTTCTGCATGCTGCTGGCGATGTCGCCGCAGGCGTTCTCGCAGATCGTGAAACCGCTTTCTGTCCAGCTCGGGGAGGAAGAGCAGTTGATCGAGTTGAAATGGGTCGACATGCCGGTGGACGCCGTACTGGACGAATACGGGAAGCTGACCGGGCGCACCATACTGAAGTCTCCCGGTGTGCCTGTCGTGCTGGTGACCCTGCGAGCCAACGGCCAACTGACGGAAACGGAATACCTGGTGGCGATCGAAAGCATGCTCTCGATGAACGGCATCGCGCTGGTTTCACTTGGCTCCCGGTTCCTCAAGGTTGTGCCAATCGCGGACGCTCCGAAAAGTTCGAAGGAGACGAA
>CAZTAB010000568.1:0-4409 GCA_964611475.1 uncultured Verrucomicrobiota bacterium
GGTAGGCGTGTCAGCCCGACCTGCGGCAGCAGACGGCTAGCGCTTTTCTCGGTGACATCGGAATCACGAGTCCGGTGCGCCCGGAGGAGGACTACACGGCCGCGCAGGCGGAGGCGCTCGGCGCGTTTCCGACCGGCGGCAGGCCGGAGATTGACGAAAAGTTGCTCGGCCGCGTGGTGACCTACCTCCAGACATTGGCGCCGCCGGCAAGACGCGGTGTGGAAGAGGAAATGGTCGTACGGGGAAAGGAACTGTTCCTCGAGGCGAAGTGTGCCGTATGCCACGTGCCGGAAATGAAGACCGGACCGTTTCCCGCTGTTCCTGAACTTGGGCACCAGGTCATCCGGCCCTACACTGATCTCCTGCTGCACGACATGGGGGAGGGTCTTGCAGATGGCCGGCCGGATTTCGAGGCGACCGGAAACGAGTGGCGCACCCCGCCCCTGTGGGGCATCGGCCTGCCCGCGGCCGTGAATGGCCATACCTATTTTCTGCACGACGGCCGCGCACGCAACCTCCAGGAGGCTATTCTGTGGCACGGTGGCGAGGCGGAGGCGTCGAAAGCGCACTTTCGTACCATGCCGCGCGAAGACCGGGAAGCCATCCTCGGGTTTCTTGAATCGTTGTAGACAGCAACGGGCCAACCAGTTTGGGAGGGTTCATCGCCGGGCTTGTGGGGAGCACCCAGGTTTTCATACACCGCGGCGCTGACCGGGACAATCCGGCCTTTTCCCTTGGGCTGAGAACCAGGATTTGCTACGGAACGAGGAAGAAAAGTGTCGAAAATTTGAAGCTGTGCACCCGTAGCTCAATGGGATAGAGCCTCTGACCTCGGATCAATCCGCTGCTTTTCGTAACCCTTTTGGGTCCAACAGATTGCGCTGTGAGGATGAATCGCAACAACCAACTTTTGGTGCAAGTGCGGATCGCGAACATCCTCTCCTAATCATCGCGCCAGGTAATTCTACCGGTCCACGAACTACCATCGGTATCAGTTCTCCCCCAATCCGAATACAGGGCCTGAAGTTGACCTCTCGCGGAGCTTTGTGAACAATCGTGTCTGAAAATCCTGCTACTTCGAAAGGGATATGATGGAGCGTCTGGCAACCGTCGAACAACTGGTCATTCAACAGCGCAAGGAGTGGGGCGAAATCCTCACCGGCTTTGAGACCAAGAACAAGTACGAAGTATCCGACCAGGATGGAACGTTCCTCTACTACGCTGCCGAGGTGGGCGGCTCGAGGTTGCTGCGACTGATCCTGAAGGCATGCCGCCCGTTCACTGTAATGGTCGTTGACTCCGATAGCCGATCGATCATTGAAGTTCGTCGCCGGTTTCGGTTCTATTTCCACGAAGCCGACATTGTGAATGCCGATGGACAGTTGCTCGGCCGAATCACCAAGCGGTTCAACCTGTTACGGCGAGTCTATTCCATTACCGACGCATCCGGCGAAGCAATCTTTCAGTTGTTCGGTCCATTACTGAAACCCTGGACGTTCCACATCATGCAAAACGATGTGGAACAAGGCAAGATCACCAAAAAATGGAGTGGACTGGGCAAGGAGACTTTCACCGACGCCGATAACTTCGGGATCACGTTTCTCCGCGACTGGACCCCCTCGACCAAGGCACTCTTTCTGGGAGCAGTCTTTCTGCTCGACTTCGTCCATTTCGAGAACAAAGGGAACTGAACCCACTCGGGTATCAGCCGTCAACGGTCGCAGGATCTTCAGCACCGAAACAATCTCTATTAGAAGGACCCTTAGCGTTCAATGATCGCTCAAGCGACTATGATGTTTGCGGGCTGGGGAGAGCTGTCTTGCTTTTCCTGTCTCTTCAGCATCAAGGCAGAAAGGAGATAAGCTGATCTTATGGTGCGTTGAAGCTGCGCATCAGGAATACGCGGTCGCTGTTGAATAACGCGTCGGTGCGCTCATCGCGATAAGCGCCGCCGGCGATCAGGAGCCGGCCGCCCACCTCGGCCGCGGCCGCCCAGCTGACCGGCAGCGGCAGATCGGGTCCCCGGCGCCACCGGGCGCTGTCTGGCGCGTAGGCGAAGGTCTCGACCCGGCCACGACCGTCGCCCCGTCCTCCCATGACCCAGACCTCGCCGTTGAAGGCCGCGCACAAGGGGGCACTGGGAGGGGATGTGGGGTGTTCGACCTGGCTCCAAGCGTCCTGCTGCGGATCATAAATGAACAATCCCGGGCACCGCGAGGCGGGGCCGGCGGCGATGTAGATTCTGCCGTCAAGCACGCAGCCGCTGGCCTGTACTACCGGACCCGGCGCCGAGGTGTGGCGTATCCAGTTCGTCTCCCCGGCAACAATGCTCAGCGCCTGGGGCGAGGGGCCCTCGTCGCCCGCGCCGCCGATGGCGTAGAGGCGGCCATCGACCGTAAGCGCCACGACCTGGCCGGCGGGATCCGGCAGCGGCGGACCGAGACGAAACTTTCGACTGCGCGGATCGTAGATTTCGACGGAGGCTGTCGGCCGGGTCCCTTCATCCGTTCGGATCAGACCGCCCAGGATCCAGAGCTCGCCATCCAGTGGGGCGATGCCCGAGTAGGCTTTGTCCGGCTCCAGCATGGGAGGCTCGACGCGCCAGGTGCCGAGCGCCGTATCGTACGACCACACGTGATCGAGGTGGACCCACGTCGATGCGGGCCAGCCGAAGAAGGTCTTGCCTCCGGCGGTGTAGAGCCGCTCGCCCTGGGGGGCGAAGATGTGGTCGTGATTGCCGGCCGGCATACGCGGTTGCTCTTCCCAATGCTCCTGCCAGGTCGCACGCAGTGCATCGGTGCGCAGGAGCCGGCCACCGGCCAGAATCCAGAACCCGCCGCGGCGGTCGTGCAGCATGGCCTGCACGGGACCCGTGCCGGTATCCATAACGGTACGCCACTGTGGTTCCTGTCCGGAGACCGCGATCAGTTCGCGGACGCTACCGTCTGTGAATCCAATGGAAACTTGACCTCCGGCGATGCGGGCGACGGCCGTGATCCCGGATTCAATCGGGCTTGAGAGTGCCAGATGCCCCTCCTTCGACCGGGGATCCACCCGAAGCACAGACCGCGCCCGGCCGATCCAGATGTAGCCGGCGTCGTCGGCGCAGACCCCCTTCCACCGGCCGGCGGACGGCTCCGCCGACAAATCGATTCGCCGCCAGGCGTGCGGGTGTTGCCGGTTGAGAACGGCCAGGTCTTGTTGCGGTCCGTTCTCCGCGATGGCCCACGTGTTTCCGAAAGGATCGTCGCAGCGCGGAACGAGCGTCCAGCCCGGCGGCCCGGGGGGCGCCGTCTCGAATCGGCCGTCGCCATGCTTCACC
The DNA here is from genome assembly GCA_964611475.1 of uncultured Verrucomicrobiota bacterium. GTDB lineage: Bacteria > Verrucomicrobiota > Kiritimatiellia > SLOV01 > SLOV01 > CAUZEO01. The sequence continues at coordinate 3,323 of CAZTAB010000568.1, forward strand.
GCGGGACAGCCGGCGCACCAAAGATCTCCCCAGCGGGTCGCCAGCAACGCGCCGGGAGTTCCCCAAGGCTTGAATGCCGGCGTGCGCGAAACCGGGGCTCGGGCAGCTCGGCGCGGGTAGCGCACGATCTGCCCGTCCTGAGAGATCCAGACATCGCCATCGGGCATGATCTGCAATCCGTGGATGGCCCCCCGCTGCCACACCTCCCAACTTCCGGCGTCACCGGAGTTGCGGATCACAATCCCGTGATCGCCATAGACGGCGACGTACACCTGATCATCTCGATCCTCGAGGATGACGCCCGGACCTGTGGGGAGGCCCTCGTAGAGGATTTCGTACGCGTCAGATTGCGTGATCATGGCCGTCAACAGAAACGCCACCAACAGGGATCCGGCCGTCACCGCGGTGCGCAACTTATGATTATTTGGATTTGGCATTTGTTTGAGGTCTGGGATTTGAGATTTTAGTGCGCTGGGTAAGGATCGGCGGCAGCTGCCCCGAGGCCACCGGCTCATCCAGCACCGGCGACTGCTTGAATCCCGTGAGTCCCGCCTCGGAGGCGGTGCGCGGCGGCCGGAACCAGCTTTCGGGCCACGCCTCCCGCGGGATCTCCCCGCCGGTCTTTGCCGTCGAAGCTGCTGCCGGTTCGCCTCTGGGCGGTGTTACCGGCACCGGATCGGGCCCGCCGCAGCCGGCCAGGAGGAGCAGCCCTGCCGCCGGCAGCGCACCCCCCACGGCAAACGCCCGAAATAGACCATACTGTATCATTACTGCGACATAATACGCGCGGACGGGGGTAGAGCCAGCCCGAGGAACGGATCAAGATCCACCTGCGTCCACCGGTGGACGAATGACGGTCAATGAAGACGACGATGAAGACTGCGACAGTAACCAGGTAGAGGGTCAAGTCTTGCCCGCGGCACGACTCCTGTGTATTTTTTGACAGCCAATAGCCGCACCCGTAGCTCAATTGGATAGAGCATCTGACTTCGGATCAGAGGGTTGGGAGTTCGAATCTCTCCGGGTGTACCAGGCTCCATCAGCCATATTTCTTGGCGAATACACGGTGAAATGACCAATTTTGGCC
>CAZTAB010000569.1:0-15762 GCA_964611475.1 uncultured Verrucomicrobiota bacterium
TTTCAGCTTCATGAAAGCCGAATACGAATGCTGAATCATAGCGGCAAGATAACGCAACTTCTTGTCAGTATTCACACGGACGATCAAGGCGCTCCGCTTTTCCTCAAGATAAAGCTCCATGTAGTTCACATCGCTGACATCGATCTTCTCGATGCGCAAGACATGGGAGAGGGGCGATTCCGCGTCAACGGTTTCAAGCAACTTGACCGCATCGAGGACCTGCGAGGACGACACGCCACTGCGGGGTTTGAACTCATGCATATCGGCGCCTTCGATCAGGGGCAAGCTCGGATAGTGGACCCCGGGCCCGAGAATATGCCCTTCCTTGTCAATGGCCCACGTGTCCAGCTTTCGCTTTCCGGCAAGACGGGCGATTGCAATACGCTCCGCCACCCAGATCTTCATCGTATGGGGCAGCTTCCGCTGAATCCGCGCGGTCTTGATCACCGGCACGTCTTCCAGACGTTCCCGGATGTCGCCAAGATTGATGGCGAAGAGATTTACGTTCTCACCCAATTCGGTGAATTCGCGGATCCGCTGAGCATTGACCCGCGAACCGTCAGAACCTGCCCCGAACTTCAAGACCTGATAACGCGGGTTCTCGGAAAAAAGCCGACGACCCACATACCGCCCACCGGTAACCGCCAGCCAGCAGACGCCCCCCAGCGCCAAAAGGCATAAAACCAGAGCCCCAAGCCGCTGAACCCTCTCTTTCCGAACCTCCGCAGTCCGGGCATTGACCATCAAAATGGGGTCGTGAGCCATCCGCCGCCTACGATTCCGCTTCTTTTTCTTAAGCTTTACGAATGGATCGTCATACCACATCTAGGCAGCGCTACCTCCAGAGCACACTATATATTGAATATTCATCAAGAATTCAACCCTCTAATCATCGCCCAGAAAGCTCATGCCGATCCGTCGTCGCCGACTCCATGATCCGCGTACAAAGCTCCGGAAATCCAATACCCGCGGCATCTGCCGCCTTCGGCAGCAAGCTCGTTTCCGTGAAGCCAGGCAGCGTGTTGACCTCCAATGCAAACAATTCTTTCTTGGAAGAGAGCCGGAAATCAACTCGGGCCATGCCCCTGCACCCGATTTCCAGGCATGCACTGACCGCCATCTGTGAACAACTGTCAGCGATGGCGGGAGAAAGAGGCGCCGGAACGAGGTACTCGGTACCACCGGACTCATACTTCGCCGCGAAGTCATAATGCCCTCCCTCGGCACGAATCTCCACGATCGGCATTATTTCTCCGCAGACCATGGCCACGGTCAACTCCGTCCCGTCGATGTACTCTTCCACCAGCACCGAATCCCCGTAGCTCAGGGCATCACGACTGGCCTCCGGCCATTTCGCCTCGTCAACGACCTGATGCAGCCCGATGCTAGAGCCTTGGCGCGGCGGTTTCACGACGACGGGCAAAGGCAATTCGAGTGCTTCCCCGTCGCGCCACTCCTGGTAGGATGGTGTCGGCACACCGGCCTGCTCAAAGACGGCCTTGGTGGCAACCTTGTCGAAGGCTGTCTGGCTCGCCTCGGGCCCAGACCCGGTATAGGGCAAACGCCTGTCCTCAAGGATTTGCTGCACGCCTCCATCCTCGCCGAACGTGCCGTGCAGAGCCAGGAAAACGGCTTCGATACCGTCAGCAACCGTCACGTCCTTGGAAGTGAGGTCTATCTCGTCCACGTCGTAGCCAGCTTCTCGAAGCCCTCTGGCAATCGAAACTCCGGAGCGAAGGGACACCTCGCGCTCGCTCGAGGTACCCCCCATCAGGACGCCGACATGTCGAAATCGTTTCGTCACGACTCCTCTCGTTTACCGTGCCCGTGTCTACCCCGCTTGGCCAGAATCAGCAGCATAGAACAATTCCGCCCACGATGCAATCTTTTCCACGTCGCCCGCCCCAAGAACCAATAGAAGATCACCGGGCTGAATCTGCTTCTGTATCCGCGTCCATGCCTCCTCAAGCGATCCCGCCAAGGCCGGGGAGGGAAAACCCGACTCTGTAAACGCTGCAGCGAGGTCTTTCGACGCCGCACCCTTCAGCGGGGCCTCCGACGCCGCGTATACCGGCACAATGGTCAGATCATCGACGCCTTCGAACGAGAGCGGGAACTGGCGGAGCATTGCGAGCGTGCGCGTATAGCGATGGGGCTGAAATACCGCGACAAGCCTCCTGTAATCGAGGTGCATCGCGGCCCGGATGACCGCGCGTACCTCAGTCGGATGATGAGCGTAGTCGGATATCACAACAACGTTTCCGGTGTCGGGCACCCGCTCAAACCGTCTACGAACCCCGCGGAAAGATGCGAGCCCTTCAGCAATCTCGGCCGTGGACACCCCCTGTTCGCGCGCCGCCGCCGCTGCGGCCACGGCGTTGAGCACGTTGTAGTCGCCGGGCAACGGCAACGTGACCTCGGTCGTCCCCCCACCCGGGAATCCCAGAAGAAACCGGCGGCTGAACCCGTTTCGCTCCATGATTTCACCCCAAAAATCAAACGTTCGGTCCATTCCGAATGACCGCCGGATCCGTGCCTGGGAGGCTGCTTCCGCCGCCCGCCCGTCGTCACCTCGGTAAACCAGGCAGTTTCTGGTCTGCCCGGCAAACCGGCCGAAACAGGCAGCAAATGCGTCCTCGGAATCAAAGTGCTCCATGTGATCGAATTCGATATTCGTGATCACGCCGATAGAGGGATGATAGTTCTGCAGCGTCCCATCGCTCTCGTCCGCCTCCACGACAATGGGCTCCCCGCCCGTTGCGGCCACACCATCGAGGGTCAATGCCTCCCCGCCGATGCAATAGGACCCCGACACGCCCGCCCGCCCGAGCACGTGGGCGATCATCGCCCCCGTGGTCGTCTTCCCATGTGTTCCGCAAACGGCAATGCACTCGGATGACTCAAGGTATGCCGGCAAAACAACGCCGCGCGTGACAACCGGTTTCCCCAGGCGTCTCGCGCGATCTAGTTCGGGATTCGCATCGTCCACAGCGGGCGTGCGGATGACACACAAATGCTCTGGACAAACGGCATCGGCCGCATGTCCAATTCGAACTTCGATGCCCTCTGCACACAGCCATTCGGTCATGCGCGATCGGATGCTGTCACTGCCGGAGACCTCGAATCCTGCCGCACGCAGATGATGTGCCAACCCCGCCATGCCAACCCCGCCGATCCCCACGAAATGAATCCGTCCGGGTTTTCCCTGAAGGATTCGGAGAACCATTTCATGCGCAGTGTCCTTCGACAAATTGACTGGAACAGGCTCCGGCAAAGGCTCCATGGGTCAACGATGTAACATTGAAGAATGAAAAAACATCCATTGACGGAACAATGACGAAGCCCTGAATCCGAATGACAGCCTATTGTCGAGCGAGTTCGACATTCGGACTTCGCGATTCATCCGGCATCGGTTTTCTGGTCATTCGTCATTGACGAGTAGAGGGTCCGGGAAGCGCGCCTCTCGTTTCCACGACTTGCTCAATCAGGTCCGCCAGTTGCTCCGCTCCGCGCTCCTGGGCACGCTGCCGCGTGGCAGCGCTCATTCGGGCCAGCCTGCTGGGATTCTGGATGCACTGATTCACGTAGTCCTTGAGCCAGGCAGCGCTAAGGTCGTTTTCCGGAACGATGTCGGCTGCGCCGACCTTTTCCATAGCCCTCCCATTCGCGGTCTGGTGGTCCTTGGCCGCGAAGGGATACGGAATCAGCAGCGCAGGCACCCCGAACGCGGAAAGCTCCGCGCACGTCGCGGCGCCGGACCGGCAAATGGCGAGGTCCGTTCCGCAGTAGATCGAGGCCATATCCTGGGTAAATGTGTGCACGGCCGCCGTGACCTTCGCTGATTCATAGACCCCGCGCACCGAATCCACGTCCGATTCCCCGGCCAGATGGACCACCTGGAAATTACGTCCCAGTTTCCGGCAGCCAGCGAGAGCTTCAGGCACGATCGCATTGAGGGCATGAGCCCCCCGGCTCCCCCCCATGACAAGGATGGTCAGACGGTTAGGATCGAGTTCCTTGCGCGATCGCCTACGCGCAGCGATGGCAAGCCGTGACCGGATTGGCATTCCGGTGAGAACGATGTCCTTGCGCCGCATGTAGTAACGGGTTTCCTCGAAACTCCCCGCGACGGCTACCGCCCACCGGGAAAAAAGGTTGACCGCTCGACCGGGAAGTACGTTCGCCTCATGCAGAACGAAAGGAATATGTAGACGCAAGGCGGCAAGGATGGGACCCACCGAGCCGTAGCTACCCATCCCAAGCAGAACATCGGGCGGATTGTTTCGCATCATTCCGGTGCAGGTTCTTGCCGCCCGAACCAGTGACCAGGCCGTTTTCATGGCCTTTGGAGAAACGCCCTCGGTAAAGCCCTCAGCCGCCACGGTAACGATTTCGCCCCCCCAATCGCGCACCAAGTGGCCTTCCCCATTCTTTCCCGCAAGCCAGAGCACAACCTCATGGCCCCGGGCGGTCAGGATCTCACCCGTTGCAACGCCGGGGAAAATGTGTCCCCCCGTGCCACCGCATGCCAACGCAACCTTCACTTATTCACCTACCTTGAAGCAAACCGGTACTCACGAATAGCACCGGTTTTCTTGTTCCGCCCGCGCTGACTTTACCCTTGCAATCCGTTTTACCACCTTCGTTCTGGCAGTGCAATGAATTTGTCCCCCATACTTGGCCATTTGATGCCCGAACTCGATCTATTTTGACGCCATCCGAACCATCACGAACACCGCGATTCCAATCAGCATCGCCAAAAATATGATGCGGTTGCGGGTCACCCTGCTGTCGCGGCGTGCGGGCTCAAGACGGCTCGCCTCGCCTCCATACAGGTACGATCCAAGGCTTGTTGATTTCATCCGAGGGGGGTCGATTGATCGCTCGATGCCGTACATCCCTCGACAAATTCCAGATTCCGGGCACGGAGCGGTGTCAGATCGGTCAAGATGCCGCTGTTTGGCTCCCCAAGCAAAAAGATCGCCGGTGCCCAGGTCCCGAGCTGCGCCTCGCGTCTCTCTCTCGTGATCCTCGGGCATCAGAGGAATATCTTGTACAAGAAAACAAGTGCCAAAACCAACAACACGAGAAAAAACATACCGGGGAGTGAGAATGCAAAACCGGCCTTGAGCCAGTATCGGAAAGAATGCGCGGGGGAATCTACGCCGCCGGGCCCCGCTCCGGCTTCACGTTCCGCTACGGGCTCCGTCACTCCGTCGGCCATGGCTGCATCCAGCCGTGCCATCGTTGAGTTATACTCCATCCTCGATTCCTCGAGAAGCGCAAGCGACTTGGTCAGTTCCTCGCGAATCTGATCGTCGCTCCACGACTCGTCGTCGATCTCTTCAATCTCCTCCCGTAATTCCTTGAAACGCCCGCGACCGGCGTGAAGCATTTCGGTCACAAGTTCGAGGCGAACCTGCTCCTTCTCCATCATGACGAGGCTCTGGGTCAGCCGATCGGACAGATCCCGCCGCGCCGCCACATAATCATCCTGCTTCCTGCGCAAATCCTCCAGTTCGCGGCGCTCTTTCTCGAGTTCATCCTGGCGAATCCGAAGCCGTTCCAGTTCCTGCGAGGACGCCGCAACCTGATTTTCGATGTCCTCGCGCTGCCGTCCCATACGCACGAGGTTCAAATCGGAAACAGGACGCTTGAGAGGGCCGGTTGCCCCCTCGTCAGAGTCCGCTCCCGCCGGTCGCCGGCCGCTGTTCTGCAAGTCTTCATCAAAAAAGTCAGTTCCCATGGTCACGTCATCCGGCGTTCCTTGTGTGTCGTGTGTTCCCTCGAAGCATCCCCGGCGAGGGGGCTTATCCTCCATCCTGCGGCAATGCCGGAATGACCAGGGTCTGACCCGGCTTCACATTCTTTTCGGAGCTCCGAAGCGTAGACTCATTGGCCCTGAGAATCATTCGCCACTTGGTGCCGTCATGATAGAACTTCCTGGCAATGTCGTACAGGTTGTCGCCGTTCCTCACCACGTACTTCTTGGATCCGCCAGGCACAACGGCCGCCGGGACACGGGCCACGTCCCCATCGGAATTCTGCCCCGAGCTCGTGACAATCTTTTTTCGCGCTGTCCCCAGCGCACCCGTCAGTTTCCGGTTTTCCACTTCCAGCGAAAGAATTCTGCGTTCCGACGCCGCCATGTCTTCTTCCATCTGGACCACTTGCTGCTGCATCCGTGCCAGTAGACGGATGGCGTGGGACGCTTTCTCCGGTATTGATGTCGCGTAGTTGAGCCGGGCGAGGCGAGCCAGTTCCTCGATTTCCTCCCGCTTCTCGGATTGCGGCCTCATCTCCAGATATCTCTCGTAGTGGTAGATGGCGCGTAGGTAGTCGTTCTCGTGATCATCATAGAGAAGACCCAACTTGAGATGGGCTTTGACCAGATCAGGATCCCGTCCCAGAGCCTCCTGGTACCTCTCGATGGCGGCGCCGAAGTCGTTCGATCGCTCACGCTCGCTGGCGCGCTCCATAAGGGGGTCGCGTTCATTCCTGGCATCAAGGGCACCGACGCTTTTCGCGCATCCCGAACCCGCCAAAACAAGCGCGGCGAGGGCGGGAAACATCCACCAGAAAGTACGGCCCGCGCTCCTCATGATCGACCCCTATCACCGGGACTGGCAAAGGTCAACCGGGAAGGGAATTTCAAGCGCACATTCTGCGCGCCCCGCACCACGCGAAGCTGTGCGGCGGCCCACCATTGACAGCCCCCGGCAGGGTCCATAAGGTCCGGAGCCTAATGGAAGGGAATCGAAAAATCCTCGTCACCGGCGCTGCAGGGTATCTCGGCACCGCGCTCGTTCCACAGTTGCTCCAGGCAGGCTACGAGGTCCGCGCCCTCGACAATTTCTGTTACGGGCAAACCGGGCTGCTTCCTCATTTTATCAACCCTGCCTTCGAGTGCATCCAAGGTGACGTACGGGACGAGGAAACCGTAAAGCGGGCACTTGACAATGCCGACGCGATCGTCCATCTCGCCGCATTGGTGGGCGCCCCGCTGTGCGCCGCCCGGGAAAAGGAAGCCTGGGAAATCAACTACGAGGCGTCCATGCGGATCGAAGCGCTGCGGGATCCCTCCCGGCAGCCGTATCTTTTCCCCAATACCACCAGCGGATATGGCACACGCCGGCCGGTCGACGGCCGCTGCACCGAAGACACCCCACAAGAACCCATTTCCGTCTATGGGCTAACGAAGGTCAAAGCCGAACAGGAGTTGCTGACGCGGGAAAACGTTGTGACCTTCCGGTTCACCACCGTGTTCGGGCTGTCCGGCCGGGTGCGGCGCGACCTGATGCCCAACGATTTCATGTGGCGGGCTCTGCGGCAGGGATTCCTCGTCATATTCGAGAGCCACTTTCAGCGGTCCTTCCTTCATGTCACCGATGTTGCGCGTGCCATCCAATTCACGCTCGAACACGTCGAACAAATGAAGGGACGGGCGTTCAATGTCGGGCACGAGCGGATGAACAAGACCAAGCGCGAACTGGCGGAGAAAATCAGCGAGCTCACCGGTTGCTACGTTCACTTCAACGAGATCCGGGAGGACCCCGACAAACGAAACTACTTCATTTCCTTTTCCCGCATCCAAGGCGTCGGGTTCGAGCCGGCCATCGGGTGGGACGACGGTCTGCTGGCGCTCCGTGAGGGCCTGAGCACCCTCCACTGGAAAACCGACTTTGCCAATATTGAGTACTATTGAGTGAGCAGGTCCCTTCAACGAATTCTCGTCACGGGCGCAACCGGATTTCTCGGCCGCCACATCGTGCCGGTCCTACAAAAGGAAACCGGGAGCGAAATTGTCCCCGTGCGCCGTGCGGACTTCGACTTGCTGCAGGAGGATGCTCCCGCGCGCATGCTGCACGAGATTCAGCCGGACGCGGTCCTTCATCTCGCCGCCAAAGTTGGAGGCATCATCGCGAATCGAGATCACCCGGCGGAGTTCTTCCGGGAAAACATACTGATCAACACGAACACGTTCCACGCCTGCTACGAGGCCGGGGTCCGGCGGTTCGTCACGTTTATTGGAGGATGCTCCTACCCTGCGAACGCGGCGTCGCCGATTGACGAAACCCAGATATGGGAGGGCATTCCACAGGAAGAGAGCGCACCCTACTCGGTCGCGAAAAAGATGATGCTGATTCAGTCCGAGGCGTACCGCACGCAGCACGGATTCGACAGCGTCGTGTTGATACCCGGCAATGTCTACGGGGAGCACGACAACTTCAACGAGGGCTACTCCCATGTGATCCCCGCCCTGATCCGGCGATTCATGGAGGCCCGGGAATCCGGGGCGCCGGAGATTCCCTGCTTCGGCAGCGGACGGCCCACGCGGGACTTCGTATACGCCGGCGATGTGGCCGCCCTGATGCCCTGGTTCCTGGAATCGTACGATGGGCACGAGCCGGTAAACATTTCGTCCGGAACCCGCACGTCGATCAGGGAACTTGCCGAAATCGTCCAGCGGGAAACGGAATACGCGGGAAAGATCCAATGGGACACCAGCAAACCAGACGGTCAGATCGACAAGGTTTTCGATGTGACCCGTCTCCACGCACTGGGCCTCTCCTGCGACACACCGCTGGGGGTAGGGATCCGGCAAACGGTTGCGTGGTACTCGGAGGCAGTCGCCCATGAGGAAGTACGATTATGACAGCCCGGGCGGGGTCGATGGGCGCAGATCACGCAGGGCCAAGGGCAGGCCCGGTCGAGGTCGGGGGAATGCAGCCCACCGAACTCGCCAACCGGGAGTCTGGAGACAGTAAACACGGATGATCATATCCCGCACACCGTTCCGGATCAGCTTCTTTGGCGGAGGCACGGATTTCCCGGAATATTACCGTGAACACGGCGGGGCGGTTCTCACCTCCACGATCGACAAGTACTGCTACCTGCTTGTCCACCGCCTGGGCCCGTTCTTCGCGCACAAATACCGGGCGAACTACGCGAAAACCGAAAGCGTGCAGCATCCGTCCGAATTCCAGCATCCTATTGTCCGCGAGTGCATGGCGATGCACCCGGTCGACTGTGGACTAGAAATTGCGCACGTGGCCGACCTTCCGGGACGCACCGGGCTCGGATCCTCGTCCTCCTTCGCCGTCGGGCTGCTCAACGCGTTGCGCGCATTCAGCGGGCAGTCACCCACCGCGGAGGACCTCACCGCCGAGGCGATCCACGTCGAGCGAGAGCGGATCGGCGATCCCGGCGGTCACCAGGACCAGGTGGCGGTGGCCCACGGGGGACTTCGCCTTATTCACTTCGGGCCCGGAGAAAAAATTCGCACCGACACGGTGGATATTCCAGAAGATCGCCGGCAGGCGCTCGAGCAATCGCTCCTCCTGTTTTATACGGGGATCGAAAAATCCGCGGATGCCATTCTCTCCGAACAGTCCAGGGGATTGCACCGTAGGAGGGAAGTCCTCGGCGAGATGAGGGGCCTGGTGTACCGGGCCGGGGAAATTCTTCAGGGCGGCGGGGACCTCGATGCATTCGGCGACCTGCTGCACGAAACATGGACAAGGAAAAAGACCCTGGCCTCCGGCATCAGCAACCCGGACATCGACCGTGCCTACGCCACCGCCCTCGGCGGCGGGGCGCTCGGCGGGAAACTACTGGGCGCGGGGGGGCGCGGTTTTCTCCTGCTCTACGTGCCGCCACCACGGCAACCCCATGTACGCGCCGCGCTGACAGATTTCAAGGAGGTCGGGTTTCGTTTCTCCGACGTTGGATCGGAGATCATACTGGCCTCTCCCGATTCGCTATGACATACGACGATTTTCAGGCCGTCATTCTGCTCGGCGGGCTCGGCACCCGTCTTCAGGAAATGCATCCCGATCTCCCAAAAGCTCTGGTTCCGATCGAGGGCCGCCCCTTTCTGGACTGGCAGCTCGCATGGCTGTCGCAACGAGGCGTGTCCTCCGTCGTCTTGGCGGCCGGCTATCGAGCCGACCAGATCGAAAGCCATGTGTCATCCGCCTGGGCCGGCCAGATGAAGATCGCCGTCTCAAGGGAGTCCTCCCCCCTTGGAACCGGCGGCGCGATCCGGCATTGCCGTCCTCACCTTGGGCCAGGCACCATCCTTGTCGTGAACGGCGACACGCTGCTCCCGGAACTTGACCTCTCCCGATTCCTGCGAAAGCATCGGCAATGCGAGGCGTCAGCATCCATCGCAGCCGTGCCGATGAAAGATTCCGAGCGATACGGGACAATCGAGACGGACTCCAGGGGCACAGTTCTCTGCTTTCACGAAAAAGCATGTGTTGAGGAGGGCCTTGTAAACGGGGGTCACTACCTGCTTGAGGAGGACATCCTCGGTCGGCTGCCTGACGGCCGAGCCATATCTCTTGAGCGCGAATTCTTTCCCAAACTCATCCAGGGCCGGAAAATTTGCGCCATCGAATTTGCGCCCCCGCTTCTCGATATGGGAACCCCGGACGGGGTCCTTGCGATGGAGAAATTTCTCCGCCGCAGCCGGTGTGCGGGGTGGTTTTGATGGCTCGCTGAGCCCGGCTGCAGCATATCGAATACTCAAAACCTGATCCAGCCGCCGACACGGGGACGCTGGACACCTGCTCACGAATTGCGGAAACAAGGCCCGGATGCCTACGGGCCAGCCTTCTTAATCCTGCCGTGCAACACCAGGACCAACCCCACCGCACATAAAAAAGTACCGAAACCCTGGGCCCACAACGTGCCGCGCGGCGAGTCGTAAACGAGATCAACCTTGTGGAGCCCGGGTGGAAGGTAGATTCCCTGGAACAGGAAATCGCACTCCATGACTTCGACTTCGTTCTCCTCCCGGATGCCGCCCACGTACGCCTTCCAATGCGGGTCGTACCGATCCGCTATTCGAAGAATCGAAGGTTTATTCGCAGAGATCTTCGTCCGAATGGAGCCCGGTTTCAGCTTTTCGATCGTGACAGAGCCTGTCTTCCCGTCGTTCCCCTCTTCGGGGGGAGGAAGGCTTTCATCGACATTGGAAAGAACCACCTGTTCCAGCGGCTTGAAATCCGGCTCCGCGATCCGTTTCAGCGCCCGGTCCTTCTCCATGACCTCCCAGTCGTCCACGAGCTGGAAGCGGCGCGCGCCTTCCAGAATTCGCAATACGCAATGTCTCCCGGGCGAGTCGTCCGTGGCTTCGATCACCCGAACATTCCCGTCCGGACCCGGCCGGGTGTTGAACGCGTAGGCAATATGTGTTTTGCCCTTCGTTGCTGGATTGCCGTCCAGTTGCCCCCAGATCTGGCCGGTGCCAAGAAGCAGCCGAACACCACTTAGCTGCCAGTAGCGCCACGCTCTGTCACCCATCACGCCGATAAAGCTTCTGTAGTCGCTCTGCATTCGAGGCGCAGCGGTGACATTCACGGTCCGAAGGCCATGGTAAGGAATGTCGAAGGTAAGCCACTGGTTGTAAAAACCGCTTTGGCTTGGCAGTGCGATCCGGCCGTTACCGGCCTCCCGCGCCAGAACCTTCATGACGGGATTGTCCCGGATCGCGGCTACACTCATCGTTTTCACATAGTGCCGGGAAAGCAGCTTGCCATCGACCGCGACAATGGCCACGAGGATCCAGGCCCCGATCGCCACCCCGCGCGTCGAGCCGTTCCGGGAAGCATACAACGCCCCCGCGAAAAAGAGAACGAACACCGAGGACAGTAAAAACCCGTGCAAAATCGACTCCAGGCGCACGCGAACGATCACCTCGGCAAAATCACCCCATCCTTTTCTCGAAAACGCTTCCACAAGCTGTTGGTTCGAAAACAGGGAACCCAGCCAGTACAGCGCGAAAAACAGAGCGAACAGCGAGGCCACGATCACGCAGACCCTCCGGGCCTTTCGGCTCAGTGTCTCCACAAAATCCTTCCGCAGGGAACCCGCCAGCGCCTCCACTCCAAAAGCGGCGAGGATGGCCAGTGCAACCTGCATGACCTGAAGAAACTTATTCGGATTTCGTATCGGAGAAACTACGGGCAGGGAATACAAAATGCGGTACAGGCCCAGAAACTTTCCGCAGGCAAGCCAGAACGTCAGCAGCAGGACGACGCCCCAGAAAATGACTTCAAGCGCCGAACGGTTCCGATTCCTCGCCCACACCGCAAGCGGTATCACCCACAGGGCCAGCCCCACCGGCAGCGCGCCAAGGTACACGTTCTCGAGCTTGAAGTTCTGAAACCCCTGTTTTGTCTCCTCCCACTCCGCAGACCGGCCCATGACCCCGTAATACGGGCCTTCTGGTTCACCCGAGCGCCATCCCGTGAACCCGGGCGCGACAAAATCGATGGACTCGCCCGGCGGCCAGCTCCACTGTGTTGCGAATTCCCACTTTTCCTGGGGATCTTCTTTCCTCTCAACGGATTCCACGTCCTTGACGAGAAGCCTGTATCCGCCCAGCAACGGGTGGAGGGCAAGCAGGAATGCGGTTGCCAGCAGCGGCAGGAGAATACGGAGGGACGGCCCAACCTTGAACCGGTGCTCGCTCCAGAGGAGAAACAGGGCGTACGGCCCGAGAATCAGCGAGAAGAAAAGGGCCAGATCCGTCTGCTCCAGATACATTGCACCCATGGAACCACCCGCCAGGATGGCCCATGGAACAGAGCGCTTTTTCACCGCGCGATCGATCAACCACAAAAACAGTGCAGCGAACATCAGGACTCCGTATTTCCCGATATGTCCGGCGTAGGTAAGTGTAAGGTTCGAACCGAGCCAATACGCCGTCAACGCACCCATCACGCACCCGGCCCACCCGATACCCCGGTTTCTAAGAAAGAGGACGATAAACACGGACGCCACGGCCAGATCGATCCCGTGCAGCCAGTCGATCACGAACTCCACCGGGAACAGCAGCAACAGGGTCGACGTCCAGTTGAACAGGGCATAGATGGGATACCCCATCAGGTTCGCGTCATTCCATGACCCAAAAAACGAGGCAGGGAGAAAGGACTTGCGACGGGAAAGAACTCCGATCCCGTCGTCGGTCGTGAGCAGGATCTCGTCAGCTCCGAACACCGGCAGGAAAATCCAAATTGCGTACAAAACGACACCGGCGATGAAAAACCAAGCGGCCAGCATGGCGGCGCGCCGGGGTGGAGTTTGCCCCCCCGGCCGGGGAAGGCCATCCTGCGCGGATATTTTCTCCTTTTCGGACTTCCTCATAACAAGCGACTAACCTGCTGCGACTTTTCACTATCGCAACCTGTCGAGTCAAAGCGAGAGAAACCTCATGTCTCGGACGGTCGGTTCAAGGTAGCCCCCCACCTACTCGGCCCGAAAAGGGAGAAAGATCAGCAGCATTACAAGAAAGGCCACACTCATCGTGGCGGTCACGCCCACGATCTGCCAAACGGATTCATGCCACAGCTGAATCCCCACAAGATAGGCCACCGCGACAATGAACGCCCCGGGAACAATGGCAAACCGGTGCTGAGCCAGCTCGAAATTCATGAGCATGTGGGCCAGACCGAGTGGAATCATCGAAAGAAGCAGCAGCCGAACCAACAGGATCTGTTGCGGATCCGGGTCCGTCGTCTTCGCGAGAATCAGCAGGGGAACCTGTGGGGCGAGCATGCATGCGCCGGCGGCCGCACCGATCAAAACCACCGCATACATCAACCCACGAGCCAGCAGTTTCTGATCCTCTCTGGACATGCCCCCCTCCGAGATCACCTTGGGGAACAGCGCCATAGTGACGGGCATCGGAAGGAAAATAACAAGGCGGGCAATCGTAAGCGCGTACGAAAAATCGCCCGCGACCTCGCGTGGCAGATAATGCCGCACGAAAACCATCGGAAGCTGCATGATGCAGGCGAAAGATATGAGGACTATACTACTCCGTAAAAAATACGGGGCTGTCGATGGCAACGGGTTCTCGTCTCCCTGGGGATCGCGCAGCCGATGGCGGATCGCCACGATCGCCACGGCAAAGGTGATGCTGGCGCCAATCAGGTGCGCAAGCAATCCGGATGTGGCCGCTGCGGCACACAGACATACAAGCACGGCACCGCACGTGAGTTTGGTCCCCGCGGAGACCATGTTCGCCGCGGAAACCCAGCGAAATGCCTGCAGCCCTTGCATGGCGCCTCCCAGAATTGGATAGAACACCGTGATGACCAGGATCAGCCCCATAATTCGCACCGGCGCAGGGTCGTCGATCTTCTGCGATGCCATGATCCATTCGGACTGCAACATGACGATCGCAAACAGGAAAACGGACACCCCCGCCATGTAGAAGAACCATCGACGAATCAAATGGGCGATTTCCTTCTTGCGGTCCTCCTGTATGAAACGAGCGGTGTAGTGGGTAATGACGGTACGAAGGGCCTGCATCGGCGAGGAGAACATCCCGACGATATACATGAGAGAAAGAAAAATGCTGTACTCGTCCGGCGTGAGCTTTCTTCCCAGCATCACGGTAAAGCCGATATTGGCGACCATGGTGAGATTCAGCGCGAGGAAGAGAAGAATACTGTGCCGAAGCAATCCCTGCCGGTGGGTGTCCCCTCCCTCGGGCCATAACGCGCGGCGTATCCTCTCTGAAAACCCGTTCCACATATGATTATTTTTTTCGCGCGAGGTGGCGCCCCAGGACAATGTCGTAGAGCATCACGATCCAGCGAAACGGAGAATGAAGCAGCCGAAGACGCCAGATGGCCAGCGTCATTTCCACCGAGGCGCGCGGAACATTCACCTTCGATCCCTTCACGTCACGCCAGGTGGTGGAAATTTCGCGGATTTCAAATCCGGAACGCCGGGTGTGAAACAACAGATCCACGTCGAAAGCCCACTGCGTCAGGCCCAAGTGCGGGCGAACCGCCGCGAATGCTGGCCGGGCAAAAAGCTTCGCGCCACACTGCGTATCGGTGATCTTCAAGCCAAACAAGATACGGACTTTCCAGTTAAAAATGCGGGAAGCGACACGACGGGAAAGGGGCTGGCGGGGATGAATGTCAGAAGCCGGCAGCCAGCGCGATGCAATGATGGCGCCGAAATCTCCGATGCCGTCCACCAGTTCCTGGAATGCGTGAGGCGGCGTGGCTCCGTCTGCGTCCGTGAATCCAATCAGGTCCCCCCGGGCCTCGTCGAACCCCATGATGACCGCCTGGCCCTTGCCCACCTTGCGCGGTTCCACCGCCAGCCGCACCTGGTGGTTGCGCTGCTGGTACCCACGCACCACAGACTCAGTCCTGTCCGTCGACCCGTTCACGACCACGACAAATTCCACGTCATCCCCATACCGCGGAACAAAAAAATCCAGGTACGCGTCCAACATGGGTGGAAGCCGCGACTCTTCGTTATAGGCAGGAACGACAATGGAAAGCTTCATATCGCTTCACGGTAAATCATCGAGCTGATACAGGTCGACGGTCGTGTTCGCCTGTCCGAATCCGGGGAAATGCCCCAGCGGTCGATACCGCAAATTCAACAGCCGCAGGAACGAGGAACGATCCTCCTCGCTGACTTCCACCACTCCCGGAGATTGGATGGCAAAACCGTATCCGCTCACCGCGGCGAGCCGGGCAGGCGTCGTGCGCAGGAGTTCCTCCAGCCCCTCCTGGCCCACAACCTTCAGCCGTCGCGCCCGATCGGGGGAAAGATCCGGGAAATAGGAGAACGGACCCATCTCAAGCCCACGAGGCACCCGGCGGCCCGCCTGGACTGCAAGATACAAATCCTGGGTCAGCAGCAGATCCGACCCGGAAGAGTGTTTTCGGACAACGTCGGAAACGGCCTTCAGTTCGGCGATTGACGACCGCTCCTTCAATC
>CAZTAB010000570.1:0-1655 GCA_964611475.1 uncultured Verrucomicrobiota bacterium
AACAAGAACTGGCTCCCGCATTACCGCATCGGCAGTCCGTCGGAAGGCGGCGATCAGTTCCCCGGAAACAGCGCAAAGGGAAAACTTGAAAACCAGATTGTTCTGTGGATGAAGCAACACCTGTTGAAGGGAAACCGCGCCGCCCTGTTTGCCGCCCGCAAATTGAAGCATGTCGGGTACAAAGTATTTGGAAGCACGGACGAGGTCGTCCGGTCCGGGAATTGGCACGGAAACGACACCGTGTGGAGAATGTCGGTGGATTTGAACCGGATCCTGCTTTACGCTAATTCCGACGGCACGCTGCGCTCAGCCGATTCGCCCAAGCGATTTTTTTCGGTGGTGGACGGCGTCATCGCAATGGAGGGCAATGGACCGGTGGCGGGAGACCCGGTGTCCGCCGGGGTGCTGGTGGCCGGAGACAACCCCGTCTCGGTGGACGCGGTTTCTGCAAAGCTTATGGGCTTCGACCCGTCCCGGCTGCCGATTATTCACTGTAATTTGGACAAGCATGAGTTGCCCTTGTTCCGCGGGGGGTACGAGGAGATACGGACCTTGAGCAATCATGCCCCCTGGGAAAAGAGGCTTAACCAATGGGAAGCCCGGGACTCGTTTTCATTCCGCCCGCACTTCGGCTGGACAGGGCAGATTGAATGGCGCCCCGAACCGACCCTCCAACCCTGCCCCATGTCCTACCACACCAGATGGAAGCACCGCCTGTTCGTCGGGGCACCGTATTTTCTCAAGAACTCGCTCGCCTCTCTGTACGGGTACCCGCAGCGGCGCGCTCGCTTCGGGACGGTTTTCGATGAGACGCTGGAGTTCCTCAAAAAGTCCCAGTACGCCGGACAAGACCACGACGGCACCGCAGCTTTGCGCCGGGCGGAGCAGTTCATGGAGGACGCGGCCACGCACACGCCCTACTACCGGGAGCGTCCCGAGTACCGATCCACCGCCGGCGTTTCGTTTCATTCCCTCCCCATCCTTTCAAAGTCCACGGTGCAAGAACACCTGGGGAAATTCCACCGTGACCACTACGAGTCCGAAAAATTCCAATGGGGCCACACCAGTGGAACCACCGGCCGTTCACTGGTGTTTCCCATTGGGGCCGACTGTTTCCAGAAAGAATACGCGTTTCGTGCCTTGCACTACTCTTGGGGTGGAATTGACTTTGTTGCTCGCGAGCGGGTCGCGTTCTGCAGCGGCCATCCCGTGGTTTTCGAAAACCGGACGCGGCCACCGTTCTGGGTTCACGACTGGGCCAACCGCTGGCTCTTGCTTTCGTCGTACCACTTGACGCAGAAGAATCTGCCCGAGTACGTCCGTAAGCTTGAGGCGTATCAACCAGCCATGATCGCGGGGTATCCGTCCTCCCTCTACTTGCTTGCGCTCGCTTTCCGAAAACATGCCCGCCGCGGAATCAACGTGAAAAGCGTGTTCACCGCATCGGAAACGTTGTACGACTACCAGCGCCAAGCCATGATGGAAGCCTTTGACGCCCCGACCTTCAACTGGTACGGAAATTCCGAGTTCTGCGGCCATATCACCGAATGCGACCGGGGGGCTCTACACGTCCGGGACGAGCACAGCTACATGGAAATACTGAACTCACAGGACAGGCCCTGTGCGGCGGGAGAAACCGGCCGGATCGTCGCGAC
>CAZTAB010000571.1:0-5266 GCA_964611475.1 uncultured Verrucomicrobiota bacterium
GTGAAATAGATGTGGTCATGTTCGACGTTGAATCTTCGCTCCATTACGGGGAATTGCGGTCCGGCAGGACCTCCCGGGCCCCATCACGGATCTTCCCGATCGCCGCGGCCATGTCCGGCGCGTCGTAGAGATAGGACCCGCAAACCAGGATGTTCGCGCCCCGGCGCGCGCACTCCAAGCCGCTGCGGTCGTCGACCCCGCCATCCACGGAGATATCCTTCCCCGGGTACCGTGCGCGGAGTTCCGCAACCTTCGGCAACACCTCCGGGATAAATGCCTGCCCGGAAAACCCGGGATGGACGAACATGCAAAGCACTTCATCGAACAGGTCCGGATCGAGGGGGAAAACCCGATCCGCCGGCGTATCGGGATTCACGACCAGCCCGGGCCGAACGCCCCGCTCCCGGATTGCCTGGAGCGCCTCGACAATGTCGCAGTCGGCCTCGACATGGATCTGCAGGGTCTCGGCGCCGGCATCCACGTAGGCGTCAATATGCTGGTCCGGGCGGGTCAACATCAGGTGGACGCTCCGGTGCAGCGTTGGCGCCTCCCGCAGCGCCATGCGGACGAATGCCGGCCCCATGCTGATATTCGGCACGAAATGTCCGTCCATGATGTCGATATGAAGCCCGTCGGCACCCGCCGGGACCGCACGGGAGCATTCCTCGGCCAGGCGGCCCGCATCGGCGGCCAAAATCGAGGGCATAACCTGAATCTTCTTCATCCCTCACATCCAACCATAATTGCGCAAATTCCGCAAGAAAGCTGCTTTTCCCGGCCTGGCGCCGGGAGGAATCAACCGGGGTGAACCCCGCAACTGATCAGGCGGCCGCCCCGTGAAGCTCCCATCCCGGGGCGGCATTCGTCTCCGCCGCGGGGTGATCGTTCAGTAGAAGACCTTCCATAGCCAAAGCCCTTCCGGGGGCGCGGTGGGAACCCGCGCGGTCCGGGTCTTGGAGCGAAGAATTTTCTTTGCCTCATCCGGTGCCACCTCACCCAAACCGACCCGGATCAGGAAACCAGACAGGCTCCGGACCATCTTGTAGAGAAACCCCTCGCTCTCGGCGATCATGACGATCTCCCTCCCCTTCTTCCCGATCTCAAGTTTTCGCAAGGTGCGGCACGTACTGGGAACGTGCCGATTCGGATTGGCGGTGAAGGCCGCGAAGTCGTTCGCCCCCATCAACAATGCAGCCGCCTCCTGCATGCTCCCGACATCCAGCGGCTTGGTGAGGAGGGTGCGGTACAGCCGCAAATGGGGCGGGACGGTCTGGGCATTCCAGATGAGATACCGGTACTGCTTGCCCGTCGCACTGCGCCTGGCGTCAAAGTCACACCTCGAGCGCGACACCCTGTCGACCCGGATATCCCGATCCAGAACCGCATTCAGCCCGGGCACCAGGCGTCCCGGGTCTTTTGGAAGGTCCAGCTCGAAATGGGCGACCTGGGCCCGCGCATGGACACCCGCATCGGTACGGCCACTGCCGTGCACCCGAACCCTTTCCCCCGTCAATTCCTCGAGGGATGCCTCCACCTCGCCCTGGACCGTCCGCTCGCCGGGCTGGACCTGCCATCCGGCATACCGGGTGCCGTCGTAGGCAAGGATCATCTTGTAGCGTTGGGACATCAATGCTCCGCACATATGTGGACTGACAGATGCGCGGCACACGCCGCGCCGGGTCTTGACCCAACGAAACGCGGCCGGCACAAATCAATGTACCCGGTGGATTTCAACGGGCAACAAGCGGAATTGGAGTCGGTACGCTTTTGCGACATCCGGATTCACTCCACGGCAGGCCTTGAGTCGAGATAATGCTGCAACATGATCTGCGCCGCGACCTTGTCCACCAGCCCTTTTCTTTTTTTCCGCCGCGTCCCGGAAGCAATCAGCGCCTCCTCCGCGGTCCGGGTGGTCAGCCGCTCATCCCAAGTTTCCACCGGCAGCCCCGTCCGCTTGGCAATTTTTTCCGCAAGGGCCTTCGCTGCGGCCGCCGACGGCCCCTCCGACCCATCCATGTTCAGCGGCAATCCCACCACGACCGCCTCCGCTTCCGCTTCTTCACAGATTTGATGAATCCGGCGAACCAGGGATTTCTCGCCTTCAACCTCAATCACCTCGTGGGCGGAGGCGATGATCTGCATGGGATCGCTGAGCGCAACGCCGCACCGCCGCGTCCCGTAGTCGATTCCAACAAGGCGCGCCATCTCAGACAATGTTGTGATGCTCCGGGTTTTCCCGGATCTGTTGAAGAAGGCCCTTGATATCCTGGGCCCGGTCCTTGGGGCAGATCAGCGTGACGCCCTCCGCCTGCACGACGATCAGGTCCTTGACGCCAATCATTGCCGTGGTCCGGTCCCGCGAAAACACGATGTTGTCCCGGGATGCGACCGCCTCCATGGAACCGATCACGATGTTCCCCCCACTGTCCGGGGCAAAATGATTCGAGAGGGCCGTCCAGGAACCGACGTCGTCCCAGGGGAAGGTTCCCTTCGCCATGACGATGTTTTCAGCCTTTTCCATGAGGGCGTAGTCAATGGAGATCTTCTCGAGCGGTGGATACAGTGAATCCAGTCGTTCCTGCAGCTGCCCCTCCTTCTCTGCAGTGGTAAGCTCATCCATGAGGCACCCAAGTTCCGGGCAGTGATTCCCGAAGGCCGCCCTCAGCGAGTTCACCGACCAGATGAACATGCCCGAGTTCCAGAAGTACCGGCCGGATTGAACATAATCCGCGGCGGTTTTCTCATCAGGTTTTTCAACGAATCGTCGCGCCCGGTGAAATGCGACCTGCTCCCCGGCCTCCATTTCCGCCTCGGCCTCGATATACCCAAACGCAGTGCTGGGGTGGGTCGGCTGGATGCCTATGGTGATGAGCACGGGTTGCCGCGCAGCCAGCTCAAGGCTTTCCTTCAGCGTTCGGCGATAGACGTCGAGGTCACCCATCACCTGGTCGGCTGTCAGGATGCAGAAACTCGCGTCGGGGGAACCGGCTCCACCCAGCGCGCCCGAAAGCGCAACGGCCGCCGCGGTATCCCGGCCGACCGGCTCGCCAATGATATTCCCGGCGGGAACCGACGGAGCGGCGGCCCGGCTGGCCTCCACGAGGTCCGCGTTGGTGACAACAAAAACCCGATCGGGTGGAATCAAGCCGTCCAGGCGGTCCACCGCCTGCGCCAGCAGTGTTCGATCCCCGACCAGGGCCAGCAGCTGCTTCGGGCGCCGGGAGGTGCTGAGAGGCCAGAACCTCTCCCCCCTGCCGCCTGCCATGATCACTGCATAGGTGTTTGTCGCCATCTACCCGCTACTCTCGACGGATTTCACGGCCCGCACCAGGTCGGCGGCCCAACGGGTCGCGCGTTCGCGGCCCTCCGCAGAATTCCCTTCCTCAAAAAGCCGGTTCACAATGGCGCTGCCCACCACGACGGCATCCGCATGCTGCACGGCCGCCCTTGCCTGTTCGGACGTCGACACGCCAAATCCAAGGGCAATGGGAAGCCCCGTGCGCGCGCCGGTCTTCCGCAGCAATTCCGCCGCGCCCTCACTGAGTTCTTCCTGCATCCCGGTGACACCTTCCCGCGAAACACAATAGATAAAGCCGCTGCCCTCTCGGCAGATCCTCTCGATCCGCTCGTCGGTGCTGGTCGGGGCCACCAGGTGGATGTTGTCCAGCCCGCTCTCCTGCACCGCATGAAGGTATTCGCCAGACTCTTCCACGGGCAAATCGGTGACCAGCATCCCGTCCACCCCGGCCGCCGCGGCATTCCGGGCGAAGGCGTCATACCCCCGCGCGTAAATCGGATTCACGTAGGTCATCAACACCAGCGGGACCTGGCTGCTGGACCGGATCTTCTCAACCGCCTCCAAAATGCCCCCGCTGGTGGCGCCGGCCTCCAGGGCGCGGGCCGCCGCAAGCTGGTTCACCACCCCGTCGGCCAGGGGATCGGAGAAGGGAATCCCGAGTTCAACGATGTCAACCCCGGCATCCTCCAGTCGCAACACCGTGTCGACGGTCTCCTCCAGCCCTGGATCGCCGGCGCAGATGTAGGCGATAAAACCTTTACGGCCTTTCGCAGACAGCGAGTCAAAACACTTCTTTATCCGGGTTTCCATGGAGCGCGTCTTCATCTATCACCGTACCAAGGAGAGCATCATTCCACAAGATTCAGCTTTCCGATGATGCCCAGCCCATACAGGGTGAGATCCGGATCGACGATATCTCTCCGATCCAGCCCGCGCGTGAGGTGACCCGCATCGCCGCCCGTGGCAAGCAATTTCAGGTCGGGGCCGCCGAAATGCCGGGTCAGGTGATCCAGGATCTCACGCACCATCCCCCGTTCCCCGAGTTGAATCCCCAGGCGCATGGCCTCTTCCGTCGTGCGGCCGATACGGGCGCGGGTGGGACTCAGCTGGACTTCCGGCAGGAGCGCCGCGCGCGCAGACAACGCGTTCCTCATGACCGGCCCGCCCGGCGCGATGATCCCCCCGATATAGCCCCGCCGCGGAACCACGATGTCGAAGGTTATGGCCGTTCCAATGTCGATCACGAAAAAACGGCCTCCATACCGCGAGGCGCCCCCTGCAGTGTTGGCCAGCCGGTCCGCGCCGATTTGTTCCGGATTCGGATGCGTGATCTTCACCCCCAGTTCCGTGGTGTGGTCCACCCAGACGACGCCCGGGCCGAACCGCTTCCGCAAGAGACGCCTCCAGGTGGCCGAACGCCTGGGCACCACGGAGGCGATAATGGCACGGGTCGCCTCTCCAGGCACCTGCCGGCGCAGAAAAGTCTCCACCTGGGCAGAGCGGAACTCCGCGGCATCAAACCTCTGGGAATGGGTGACTTTCCCAGCGCGAAACATTCCCGTGGCAACGGTTGTGTTCCCGATATCTACGACGAGGGCAGACATGATGGATGCGCCAACCTACCTGAGCCCGGTCCCGGGGGAAACCACATTCCTGCCCTCGGATTCCGGTTGCCGCGCACCGTACGGAAACGCGCTTCCGTCCTCAGGAGTCAAACTCCAGGGAAAAATCAGCCGCCACGGCGGAGTGGGTAAGAGCCCCCACGGAGACGGCATCCACCCCGGATTTTGCGATCTCCCCGATCGTGTCGAGGGTGCCGCCGCCGGACGCCTCCCGCTTCGCCCGCCCCCTGCACAACTCCACGCAGCTCCTCATCGCCTCCACCGGCATGTTATCGAGAAGAATCCAGTCCGGGCGCGCCTCGAGAACAACCTGGAAGTCCTCAACCGATTCCACCTCCACCTCCAC
>CAZTAB010000572.1:0-4714 GCA_964611475.1 uncultured Verrucomicrobiota bacterium
GTATTCGACCAGCAAGTCCTCCAGCAGTTCCAGGGTTTCTGCATCCAGGTCGTTGGTCGGTTCGTCGAGGATCAGGACATTGAAGGGCTGGGTGAATAAACGAGCGAGCAAGAGTCGATTCCGTTCCCCGCCGGATATTACGCGTACCGGTGTCCGCGAGCGTTCCGGTGAAAAGAGGAAGTCTTCCAGGTAGCTGAAGACGTGACGCTGCTTGCCTTCAAAGGTGATGAACTCATTCCCGTCCGCCACGTTCTCCGCGACCGATTGATCATCCTTGAGGGTGGCGCGATGTTGATCGAAATAGGCGATCTCCAGGTTGGCGCCGAGCTCCACCCGGCCTTCCTGAGGCTGAAGTTTGCCCAGGAGCAGATTCAGAAGCGTCGTTTTTCCGCAACCATTGGGACCGATGATGCCGATCTTGTCACCACGCAGGATCAAGGTGGAGAGGTCTTTGACGAGGGGTTCATTCTCCCAGCCGTAGCTGACCTGATCGACCACGATGACTTTGCGACCGCTCAGGCTTGAGCTGTTGAGTTGCATGTTGACCGTGCCGGTTGTGTTCCGTCGCTCCTTGCGCTCCGCACGGAGTTTTTCCAGCGCCCGTACGCGGCCTTCGTTTCGGGTGCGGCGGGCCTTAATGCCTTGGCGAATCCAGGCCTCTTCCTGGGCGAGCTTCTTGTCGAATACCGCGTTTTGTTTTTCTTCGGCGAGCAATGTTTCCTCGCGGCGTACCAGATATTGATCGTAGCGGCAGGCCCAGCTTCTTAGTTGGCCGCGATCGAGTTCCACGATCCGAGTGGCCAATCGCCGCAGAAATGAACGGTCGTGTGTGACGAAGAGGATGGAGCCACTGTAGCGTAGCAGCACGCTTTCCAGCCACTCGATCGATGGAATGTCCAAGTGGTTGGTCGGTTCATCGAGCAGGAGGACTTCAGGCTCCAATACGAGCGCACGGGCCAGGAGGACCCTCCGTTTTTGCCCACCGGAGAGGCTGTTGTAGAGGGCGCCGGGATCGAGCGCGAGCCGGGAAATGGCTTTGCCGATCAGCCGCTCACCTTCCGCATCTTTTTCCGTTCCCGGGAGGACCGCAGCGACAAGGTCATGGACGGTGCCGGGTATTTCGGCTGGCACGGCTTGCGTGAGGAAGCCGATCCGCACACCATTGCTAAGCACGCGTTCGCCGCCGTCCGGTGCTTCTTCGCCCATGAGTAGGCGCATCAGGGTGGATTTTCCCTCCCCATTCCGGCCGACGAGGCAAATTCGTTCGCCGGGCTCCACATGGAGAGTGGCATCCTGGAGGAGTCGCGGTCCTCCGTAGCTGATGGAAACATTCTGTAAACTGATCAAGGCCATAATTGCGGGGGAGGAATATCGATCTGTCCGCCGGGCGGCAAGTACAGATGGTGATACAGCTCGTAAAAAAGCGCCCCGGGAAGTTCGCGAGGCTCAGGAAGTTTTCGGCGCGTCGAGGGCTTTACGGACCTGGGTTGCCAGTTCTCTGGCTTTGAAGGGTTTCTGGATACATGGGGTTTCCCGGCCCGGGAGCGCATCTTTGAGGGCTTCCCGGGTGGCAAAGGCGCTGATAATTACGGCGGGCACACCAGGCGCCAGGGCGTAGATTGCCTTCGATCAATTCGTGCGGCCGCCATCAGCCCGGTCGCGCCCCTCAACAATTTTTCTACCCGGGAGTGCAACACTGTCGGTTCAGCGGCTATTCCACATTGTATTCAATCAACAGCTTCGGCGGAATCGTGCGTCAGGGTTCATGACCGGATGACCTCACGATTCGATGTGGTCGGTTTGCTGCATGGCCGGGGGGGCTTCGTCGTGCTGGATGTCGTTACTGAGCCGCAGGTCCCACGGTCGGTCTTCATAGAGCGATTCGATGGGCATGGCCCGCAGGACGCTGCGGTAGCGCGTCATTTCGCCGACGCACTCGCGGTCGTAGATGAAGTAGACGATGTCGCCGACGTAGCGGACGTTGGGGTACCGGTAGATGCAATAGTCGGAAGGGAACTCGCCGACTTTTTTTCTCGCGATCACGAACCGCGGGGGGTCCTGGGTTCGCACGCGGGGGCCCGGGTCGAGCAGCGCGCAGCAGTCGAGCGTCTTGAAGTGCTTCCAAGATCGGCCGTTGTCGGTCGAAATCGCGGAACTGAGTCGCGACCGCCGGAAACCGCGTTCGCTCTCCTCGGGTGAGACCTGGTTCCAGACCACGTGCAGGTCGCCGGTCGTGGGGATACGGCATATTCGGGCCGGCGAATAGGAGTTGGCCAGGGCGTTGGGCCGGGCCTTGCTCCAGGTCCGGCCGCCATCCTCGCTCCAAGCTTCGACGATGCGGCCGATGGTAGAGCGCATGGCCAGGACGAGGCGGCCGTCTTTGGCCTCGGCGAGGGTCGGCTCGTCGCAGGCGTAGGTGCCCCCGCGACCGTCGTCCAGCCAGACCATGAGGGAGTCTTCGCTGCGAGTCCAGGTGCGGCCCTCGTCGTCGGAGTAATGGACGAAGGCGATATCCAATTCCGGGTACTGGGCATGGCCTTCGATGATGTAGGGCTTGCCGGCGACGGTGCACCGGGCCGGGTCGTGGTGGGCGGCGCCGGCTGAATAGCAGGCCCGAACCGGCTGGACGAGCCGGCCGCTGCTCAACTGGACCAGCGCGTCATGGTAGGGCCCGCCGGCATGCTCGGGGCGGTTGATGGGCACCGGGTCGGACCAGGTCCGCCCCTCGTCGTCGGAGCGTCGGAAGCAGAGGACGGCGACGTCGCCGAACGGGCCGGCATGGACGTCGCCGTGGTAGCTGATGCCGATACCACCAGAGGCCAGCCGGGCGACGCCGCTGACGTTCGTACGGTCACGTGAAGCGATCGGTTGGCCGGCCTGGTCGATCAAGGGAGTCGGCTCGCTCCACGTTCGGGCGCGATCCTCCGAAATCGATCCGCCCAGTCCGGCGTGGATGGCAAGGAACCGGCCGTCGTTCAACTCAACGAAACCCGTTCGACCGGCAGGGAACAACGCGTTGAATGATTCGTCTGCCATGGGTGCAAGCTTCCGTCGGCCACGCAAAGCGCGGGTTGATGGCCCAGTCGTTTTCGAATTGACAGGAAATCGCTTTTGGGGAGGCATGAGCACTTGCCCCATGAAACCCGCTGAACGCGTCCTTTTAACGACAAGGACAGTTGCATAGCGAGGGCGCGGGGTCAATCCCCCCCCCTGGCCGAACCGGGGCTGGTAGTGCACCTCGAACGCCTCCAGGAACGCGTCGAAGGTTTGGATTTCAAGGGCGGCTATATTGGCTTTAGCGGGACCACCGGATTTTACACCAACCACCACCGCTTTGATGATCTGCGTACCCGCCCAGCCTGCTCACCCTAGGGCTTGCCTAGCCACCTGAAGGCTCGGTTTTACCCGGTCTTGGCGGCGGCAACGCGACCAGGGTTCTCTCAAGCGATTGCGTTGGACTAGCGTCTCGGCTCAACAACTTGGTTGGGAACAGCCTGATGGAGCTGCAGTGACCACGGAGGGATGGCGATGCGTCGGTTCGTATGGGTGTTTGGGATGATGGTTTTCGCTGCGGCGACGAGTGGCTGTGCCAGCGAATGCGAAAAGAAATGCGACAAGCAGTACAGCCAAGCGAAAGAACTGGCCGGTGCGAACCGGGGTGCGCTGGAAAAGGTCGCCAAGATAGGTTTGGCTGCTTGTAAAGCGGCCTGCGACGACAACTGACGCTGCACCTGCCAGCGTAAACCAGCAGCCACGCCGCGACGTGGCTCAGTGGCTGTGTTTCGCCCCAGAGCCGTGTTGATGGTCGTGCTCATCGCCGTGGTCGTGGCCTGAGTCCTGCCCCGGAATGCCTGCGTCAAGCGTCTGCAGCATGGCCTCTGCGGCGCTCTGTTCATGCCCGTGCTCGCTGCCATGCTCATGCCCATGCTCGGTGCCGTGCTCACGCCCGTGCTCGCCGTCTTCTTCGTGCACCGCCGTGTGGTGGTCGGCATGGCCCGCGTCGGTCATGTAGCCGGTCATCTGCAAGCCAAAGAGTCCGATGCCAGCGAGGACCAGCGCCACGTTGGCGGCGGTGGCAAAGCGCTCGAAGGTCTTCGAAGAGCGCCAGGCTGCGAAGAGCGCCAGCATGACCGTCAACGCCGCCACTTGGCCGAACTCCACGCCCACATTGAAGGCGAGAATGCGCGAGACAAGCCCCTCGTGCCCGAGGGTGATTTCCTGAAGGCGCGTCGACAAACCAAAGCCGTGGATGAGGCCGAAAATAAAGACCATGGCGAGGAGGTTGGGGGCACGGATGCCCAGACGCTTTTCAAAGCCGTCCAGGTTTTCAAAGCCCTTGTAGACCACGCTCAGCGCAATGACAGCGTCGATGAGGTAGGCATTGGCTGTGATCCCAGCCAGGGTGGCTCCGAGCAGCGTGATGCAGTGCCCCAGGGTAAAAGCGGTGATGAAGCGGACCACATCACGAAAACCCTTCAGGAAAAACAGCACTCCAATCTTAAAGAGCAGATGGGCATACCCCTTCAGCATGTGCTCTGCGCCCAACCAGATGTAGGCCAGGATCCCCCCATCAGCCATGGTCTGCCGCGAGGCCTCGGAAAGACCATGGGCCTCGGCCCGAGACGCCGCGCAGACCAAGGTGGCGATGATAAGGGCGATGCTCGGCATGGGCAGCCAGTGGCGCGCGGAGGCAACCCGTTGGGCTGGTGTGTGC
>CAZTAB010000573.1:0-3796 GCA_964611475.1 uncultured Verrucomicrobiota bacterium
GACCCTGGATCGGATGGGAAGATCACGATTCTTGATTTCTGGGCGACCTGGTGCGGGCCCTGTCGGCACTCGATCCCGCACTTGAATGACCTGCACAAGAAATACAAGTCGAAAGGGGTGGTGATTGCGGGGATCACCACCGAGGGAAAGGACAAGGTGGATCCGTTCCTGAAGCAGGTGCCGATGCATTTTCCTGTCGGGATCGATACAGGCGGAACCACCTCGGGCACCTACATGGCCGGCCGCAGCGGGATTCCGCAGTCGTTCCTGATCTACCCGGAGGGACTCGTCGTCTGGGAGGGGCATCCCATGGACTGACTGGAGGAGGTTCTTGCCGCGGTGGTGGCGGGCGAGTGGACCGTCGAATCCGGAAAGGCCCGGATCGGCATTCAGGAACGGAAGCAGAAGCTGCAGGAGGAACTCATGTCCATGATGTATGCGGAGGACACGGAGGGAGCGCTGGGGGTCCTGGACCAGCTTGCTGAAATCGATCCCGACCCCACGGGGGTGGCGTTGTTCCGGGCGCAATTGCTCCTGGAGAACGGCCGCGTGAAGGAAGCACGGAACGTTTTTCGCGACGTGATCGAGGGGTCGAAGGAATCCCCGGAAGTGCTCGGGGAGATTGCATGGAACCTTTTGCAGCTCCCACCCGCGCAGCGGGATCTGGACCTGGCCCTAGACGCCGCGGAGCGGGCGGTGAAGCTGACGAACGGAAACCAGGCTGACCACCTCGATACCCTGGCACTCGCGATGTACTACCTGGGCGACGTGGAGCAAGCGGCGGAGCTTCAGGGCAGGGCCGTGGGGAAAGCCACTGAGGCGGCGGCCCGCAAGGGCTACCAGGGCAACCTGGACTACTATCGAAAGGTACAGGCCCTCCGCAGTGCCCGGGCCCGCTGAAAATGCCTTCCGGGGGTGATCGTCCGCGAATCCCGACCGATTTGGTCTGATTCCCTTGACTTGGCTTGTGGGCGGAGGTAGCTTGAGGAGGATCCCACCGGAGCAATCGCCTTTTTCCTGCTTGAAAAAGCCCGTTTTTTCGGGCCGGAAATAGGACTGAAAATGTCGGATTACCTCCCATGATCAAGCTGACACGAAAATCAGAATATGGACTTATCGCTCTTCTTCACATCGATGCCCGCCAACTGGGAGCGCTGGTGACGGCGAAGGAGATTGCGGAGACCTATCAGTTGCCGGCGGAATTGCTGAGCAAGGTGCTGCAGTCGCTCGCGCGGGCGGGGCTGGTGGAGTCGGTCCAGGGATCGAAGGGCGGATACCGCCTGAGCGTTCCCATTGAGGAATTGAGCCTTGGGCAAGTGGTTGAGAAACTGGAGGGGCCGATCGTCATCGCCCCCTGTTGTGGCGGGTCTTCCGATTGTCGGCAGATGGACAGCTGCAACATTCGCAACCCGGTGCAGCGAATTCAGGAAGAGGTTCGCGAGTATTTCTACAACCTATCTTTGAGCAAGTTCCGGTCCGAGCGCAGGGTCCGGGGCCTGACCGGCGAGCGGTTGCCGGTGATTGGATGAGGGTCATGCAGGAGCACGAAGAGCAACAGCATTCAGTGGAGCCGCAGAACACGGAATCGAAGCCGGGTTCTGCGCAGGAGCCGCTGGTTCATCGGACGGTGACGCAGTGGGGCAAGGAGGAGATTCTCGAAACGCTTCGCCAGGTGGTCGATCCGGAACTGCACATGAATATCGTGGATTTGGGTCTCGTGTATGGGGTGGAACAGAAGCAGGAGATCATCGAAGTCGATCTGACGCTCACGTCGCCGGGATGCCCGTACGGGCCGTATCTGCTGCATGCAGTGAAGCAGGCTTTGATCACAATGAAGGATATTCGGGATGCGGTGGTCAACGTCGTCTGGGATCCCCCATGGGGCCCGGAGCAAATGACGGAGGAAGCCAAGCTGGAGCTCGGATTTGAATTGTAACGAGGATGCCCGCGCGAGGGAGAGCAGGGGATTCCTGGATGGAGGTACGAAATGAGCAGGGACATTCTATTTGATATTGAGGATCTAAGGGCCCAGGTGGAAGGGTCGCCGATCCTCAACGGGCTGAACCTGCAAATCGGGCGGGGCGAAATCCACGCGCTGATGGGGCCGAACGGCTCGGGCAAAAGCACCCTTTCCAACGTGGTGATGGGGCACCCGGGATACGACGTGACGGGAGGGATGGTGCGGCTACGCGGCAAGGACCTTCTGCAGATGAATCCGGAGGAACGCGCGCGTGCCGGGCTGTTTCTGGCTTTTCAGTACCCGGTGGAGATTCCGGGGGTGACCGTGGCAAATTTTCTCAAGACCGCCCACGACGCGATTTCCGGCGATAAGAAGCTTTCAACCACGGCATTTCTCAAGGAGTTGCGATCGAACATGGAACTGCTTGAGATCGATTCCTCCTTCGTGAACCGGTATCTCAACGACGGGTTTTCCGGCGGAGAGAAGAAGCGGATGGAAATCCTGCAGATGCTGATGCTGAAGCCCGCCATGGTGATCATGGACGAGACTGATTCCGGGCTGGATATCGATGCGCTCAGGATTGTCTCGCGCGGCGTCAATGAGATGACGGGTTCCGATTTAGGTCTCCTGATCATTACGCACTACGAGCGGATTTTGCAGTATATCAAGCCGACGCATCTTCACATTCTTCTCGACGGGCAGATTGTGGTGTCCGGTGGGCCGAAACTTGTAAAGGAGCTGGAGGAGCACGGGTACGACTGGGTGCGGGAACAACACGAGAAAGAGTCGTTCGCGGCGGTGTAGCAAGGAGCGGCATGGCGGAAATCGATACCGACAGCAAACTGGCCAGCGACGAGTACAAGTACGGCTTTGTCTCGGATGTGGACATGGATCGGGCGCCCAAGGGCCTGAACGAAGACATTATTCGCTTTATCTCGAGCAAGAAGG
The DNA here is from genome assembly GCA_964611475.1 of uncultured Verrucomicrobiota bacterium. Lineage (GTDB taxonomy): Bacteria > Verrucomicrobiota > Kiritimatiellia > SLOV01 > SLOV01 > CAUZEO01. The sequence continues at coordinate 2,909 of CAZTAB010000573.1, forward strand.
GGGAGCCGGAGTGGATGCTCGAATGGAGAATGAAGGCCTACAAGTGGTGGCTTGCCAAGGACGAGCCGCGCTGGGCGCTGCTGGACTATCCTGAGATCGACTATCAGGACATCCGCTACTACGCTGCGCCGAAAAAGATGTCCGATCGTTACAAGGGGGAGGACGGCGAACTCGACCCGGAGGTCAAGCGTGCCTTCGACAAGCTGGGCATCCCCGTGGAGGAGCAGGACGCACTGACCGGCGTGGCGGTGGACGCGGTCTTCGACAGCGTATCGGTCGCCACCACGCACCGGAAGGTGCTGGAGGAGCACGGCATCATTTTCTGCCCGATCTCGGAGGCGGTGCGGGATCACCCGGAACTGGTCCAGAAGTACCTTGGCTCGGTTGTTCCCCACACCGACAACTTTTTTGCTTCCCTGAATTCCGCCGTTTTCACCGATGGGTCGTTCGTCTACATCCCGCCGGGAGTCCGTTGTCCCGTCGAGCTATCCACCTATTTCCGGATCAACGCGATGGACACCGGCCAGTTCGAGCGGACACTCATTATTGCCGACGAGGGATCGTACGTATCCTATCTAGAGGGATGCACGGCGCCCATGCGCGACAGCAACCAACTGCATGCCGCGGTCGTCGAACTGATTGCTCTGGACGATGCAGAGATAAAGTACTCGACCGTCCAGAACTGGTATCCGGGCGATGAGAATGGCAAAGGCGGGAGCTACAACTTCGTCACGAAGCGCGGCGCCTGCCGCGGTGCGCGCGCGAAAATTTCCTGGACCCAGGTCGAAACTGGCTCGGCGATCACCTGGAAGTACCCGAGTTGCGTGCTCGAGGGAGCGGGATCGGTCGGTGAGTGCTACTCGGTCGCACTCCCCAACAACTACCAGC
>CAZTAB010000574.1:0-9358 GCA_964611475.1 uncultured Verrucomicrobiota bacterium
ATCGGCGCTCCATCTCGCCCGGATCCGGATGTTTGGCTAGTTCCCGGGTCACGATGACTCCCCGTTGCCGGACTCCTCAAGGAACATCTTGTACTCGACGCTGTCCACCAAGGCCTCCCAGGAAGCCTCGATGATGTTTTCCGAGACGCCGACCGTTCCCCACGTCCGGTTCCCGTCCGTGGATTCAATCAAGACCCTCGTCTTTGCCGCGGTATGCTCTTCCGGATCAAGGATCCGGACGCGGTAATCCGTAAGCACCACGTCGTCAATGACAGGAAAAAACGGCCGCAGTGCCTTGCGCAGGGCATCGTTCAACGCATCCACAGGGCCATCCCCCTCACCAACAGTGTGCCCGACATCGTCGTCGACACGCAGCTTGATGGTAGCCTCAGAAATACACGGTTCGTCGTGACGTCGCTTCTCCACAATCACCCTGAATCCCTCAAGGTCAAAGAACGGCTTGTGCTCCTTGAGCACCTTTTGGATAAGCAGCCTGAAGGAGGCCTCCGCCGCCTCGAAGGCGTACCCGCTCTGCTCCTGCGACTCCAGAGCCGCCCGAATATCGCGGATTTCCGGGGAATCCTTCTGCAAGTCGACACCCATCTCCACCGCCTTCAGCAGCACGTTGCTGGAGCCAGAAAGCTCCGAGATCAGGATCCGGCGGCTGTTGCCGACCTTCTCGGGGTCAACATGCTCGAAGCTCACAGGATTCTTCCGGACAGCATCCACGTGCATGCCGGCCTTGTGCGCAAAGGAGCTGCCCCCCGTGTAGGCCGCCTTCGAGTTGGGCCGGACGTTCGAGAGCTCGCAAATCAGATCCGAAGCTTCCTTCAGCTGCGCCAGTGATCCCTCGAGCAGAACATCGAAACCAAGTTTGAGGGCTAGATTCGGCACGATGGAGCATAGATTGGCATTGCCGCACCGCTCCCCAAAGCCGTTCATCGTACCCTGGACCTGCTCCGCCCCCGCGCGAACCGCCTCCAGGGAGTTTGCCACGCCGCACTCCACATCATTATGCGCATGAATCCCGACAGGCATCCCGGTGGCCTCACGGACCGACCGGCAGATCTCGTATACTTCATGGGGAAGGGTGCCGCCGTTCGTGTCGCAAAGGACCAGGATTCCCGCACCGCCGTCCATTGCGGCGCGAAGTGTGCCGAGCGCATGCTCCGGCGAGTCCTTGTAGCCGTCGAAAAAATGCTCCGCGTCGTATATCACTTCCCGGCCGTTTCCCCTCAGATGCCGGACAGTGTCACGGATCATCTCCCGGTTCTCCTCCTGCGTGGTCCGCAGAACGTCGCGCACGTGCAGGAGCCAACTCTTGCCAAAAATTGTGCAGACCTCGGTATCCGCGTCCAGCAGCGCGGTCGTGCCTGCATCTTCCGCGGCGGAAACGTTCGCGCGCCGCGTGCTGCCAAACGCACAGATTTTTGCATGCCGGAGATCAACCTTCCGGATGTCCCGGAAAAATGCCATGTCCTTAGGATTGGATGCCGCGTAGCCGCCCTCGATGTAGTCGACACCGAAACGGTCCAGGCACCGGGCGACCTTGATCTTGCCCGCTGGAGAGAAGGAAATCCCCTCCCCCTGGGCACCGTCACGAAGCGTCGTGTCATATATGGAAATGCGTTTCATGAAACAATTGCGGTTCTTGTGGGGTTCCACCCGTCCTCTCCAAGCAACAGGTCGTCCTGCCCGGAATGCTGACGGGTGATCAGCCAACACTCAACATCGAACATTCAACGGTCAGGATTTCATGGGGTTTCGGTCGTTTCCCGCCCGCTGAAAGGCTGAAAAGCCCGGCATTGGTCAGGCGACGGAAAGCTCCAGCTTGAAGGCATCATGAAGAACCTCCATCGCCCCGCCGGCCTGAGCCCTTCGTATCGCGACCGAAATCTTGATTTCGGAGGTTGCGATCATGTCGATATTGATATCTTCCACGGCAAGGGCTTCGAACATCCGGGCAGCCACGCCGGAATGGCCGCGCATGCCTACACCCACCACGCTGACCTTGGCGATATCATCATCCACGGTCACGCTGGCGGCCCCGACGTCTTTCATCACACCCTCGACGACGGACTGAGACCTGGAAATGTCGTCGGACGGAACGGTGAACGAAACGTCTGTATGGCCTTCAGCGCTGACATTTTGAATGATCATGTCGACGTTGATGTTTGCCACAGACAATTCCCGAAAAATGGTCGCCGCTGCGCCGGGCCGGTCCGAAACGGACCGGATCGTTATCTTGGCCTGGTTTTTATCCACTGCTACGCCACGAACTACAACTTCTTCCATGTTTTCCACCTCACTTCGCACCACCGTTCCCGGGGCACCGGTGAAGCTGGAAAGAACTTCCAGCTCCACATCATACTTCTTTGCAAACTCGACTGCTCTCGATTGAAGAACCTGGGCGCCGAGGCTGGCCAGCTCGAGCATTTCGTCGTACGAGATTTCCGTCATCTTCACTGCTCGATTCACCACGCGGGGATCCGCGGTAAAGACGCCGTCCACGTCCGTATAGATCTGGCACCGGTCCGCATCCAGTGCAGCAGCAAGCGCGACCGCGGTCGTGTCGGATCCGCCCCGCCCCAGCGTCGCAACATTCATATCGGGCGTCAGGCCCTGAAACCCGGCAACGATCACGATCCGCCCCGCCCCCAGGTGCGCGTGTATATTGTCCGGCTCGATTCGCTGGATCTTTGCCTTCATGTGGACATCGTCGGTGTAGATACCGGCCTGCCCGCCTGTCAGTGAAACAGCCTCGTATCCCTCGGCATGCAGCGCAAGGGTCAAAATCGCCGAGGAGATCTGCTCCCCGGTCGACATGAGCATGTCCATTTCACGGTCGCTGGGTTCAGGGTTCACCTCTTTCGCCAGGGAAATCAGCTGGTCTGTCGTTTTGCCCATGGCACTCACGACCGTTACGACATCGTCTCCCGCGGCCCGGGCTTCGCCGATCCGCCGCGCCACCCGGCGCATGCACTCGACATCCGCAACAGAAGTCCCACCAAATTTTTTAACGATCAATGCCACGAATCACTCCAGAGCTTTCCTGAAAAAGAGCCCAGATCCATACTGCCTAGGCACCCGGTTGTGCAAGCATGTTCGTCCCAGCGAACCGTCTCGTCCGGCGTAATCCCATCTCCAGCAACGACCACCGGAAGCGGGGTGGCGAAGCGCTGCCCCGTCCTCGCGCAGGCTCCCCCCTCCGCAATCAGGGCTATCCGGTAGGGGCGGAATCCCTCGTTCAGGACCTGAACCAACGGCCCCAGGAGCACCTGGTCGAGCACGTCCAGCGCCCGAACTTTTTCCACCGGGGCACCATACCGGCCTCCCTCCATGGGGGACTCAACGTAGATCAGCACGGTTTCACACCGGCGCAGCAACTCGACGAGATCCGGCAAAGACCATGCGGGCTCTTCATCCTCTCCGCTCCACGGAATCGACAGCCCCAGGGATTCTGAAGCGCACAGGGCCGCAATCCCACGGCCCAGCTGTGAATTCGTCACCACGCCGTAGGGGCTCCGCCCAGCCTGCATTGAGCCCGGGACCACGGGCTCACCACCGGCCCACAACCAGAGACCGTTCGCGGGATTTTCGCCCAAATCGAGCCGGACCTCGTTCACGGCATGATCCTCAAGGATCTCCACGGATCGCTTGAGAACTGAACGAAACAATGGGGAGCTTTTCGCCGAGGGCCAGTGCTCCTGCGCAGTGGAGCCTTGCATCTCATAAGGCGGATCCGGATCCATGTCCTGAACCAACGCCTCTGGAAAACCCACAGCGACGGTTCCTGGACCCGTTGCCGCCACATAAACTCCATCAGCCTCAAACGCGCTTCCGCGCGCGCCTGCGAGCTCTACGGTCTCCTCGAGCCTAAGCCCCGCCACGCGGCTCGATTCAATCACACCCTCGTCCAAAGTAACAAAGTCGCCCCGGAACACGCTCATGGAGGAAGCCAAGGCCCCCTCCACCGCCACCGCCTCCACCGGACCGCGCCGGAGTCCCAGGGCGTGTTCAGGGGAAATCCCGGAGAGTGCGGAAAGAAGTGCGGCCTGGGGCCAGGCCCGGGTCGACGACATCGGCTCCACCACTCCGCCCCGACCAGCGGTGGCAATGCGCGCGGCGTGGTGACACCGCGCCGCCTCCAACGGCGTACGCTCCTCAAACTCTGGAAGCGGCTGGCCGCATACGCCCTCGTAGACTACGGTGATCCTTTTCATCCGTCGGTCACGCTGGAATGCTCGAACTCCTCGATACGATACCGAACAGTCGGCGCACCGACCTCCCCCATCGCATCGATCTCTTCCACGGCACGACGAAACTTCTTTTCAAGCGACGTGTGGGTCACCAGAACCACTGCTGCGTGTCCATTATGGGCATCGGCCGATTGATTGACCGAAGCGATGCTAATCCCGTGGGCGCCCAGGACGTGCGCCAGCCTCGCCAGCATCCCCGGTTCATCCTGAAGGAGAACCCGAAGGTAGTAGCGTGCCGGCATCTCGTCAGCACTGCGGGTCCCTCGATACTGGTTGTGGCGAGCCAGCGCGGGCACCCTGCGCTCCGAACCGGAAACCAGGTTGCGGCCCACGTCCACCAGGTCACTCACCACCGCGCTCGCCGTGGGATCGGTTCCCGCGCCCTTTCCGTAGTAGAGCGTCTCCCCCACATCCCTGCTGTCGACCAGCACCGCGTTGAAGACGCCATGGACGGAGGCAAGCAAGTTGTCCATCGGCACGAGGGCCGGTTCCACGCGAATCGAAATGCCGTCCGCGAGGTGGCGAATGCACGCCAGCAGCTTCATCGCAAACCCAAGGCGACGAGCCTCCCGGATGTCCTCCAGCCTCACGTCCCGGATTCCACGGACCTCCACGTCGTCCATCGACGGGGTGAATCCGTAGGCAAGGGCTGCGAGAATCACGGCCTTGTGCGCGGTGTCCCATCCGTCGACATCCAGGCTCGGCTCGGCTTCTGCATATCCCGATGCCTGGGCTTCCTCCAAGACCGGCTGTAACGCGAGTCCCTCACGCTCCATCCGAGTCAGGATATAGTTGCAGGTCCCGTTCAAAATCCCGGAAACTGATTCAATATGTGTCCCGATCAGCCCCTCCCTGAGGGACCGGATGATGGGAATGCCCCCTCCCACGCTAGACTCGAAATACAAATCCACATGTTCCGCCTCCGCCAAGCCGAAAATTTCGGCGCCGTGTTCAGCCAGCAAGGCCTTGTTTGCGGTAACGACGGGCTTTCCAAGCTCCAGCGAACGAAGAGTCAGATCCCGCGCGAGCGTGGTTCCACCAATCATTTCCACCACGACCTCCACGGCATCGTCCTCGATAACCGCCTCGGGATCGGTCACCAGCAGGGAAGGATCCACAGTAAATGGGCGTTGTTTCGCCGTATCGCGCACCGCGATCCGGCGAACTGCCAGCTGGAACCCGGTCCGCCCGGCAATTAACTCGCCATTCACCGAAAGGCCCCTGGCCACGCCAACACCGACGTTTCCAAGCCCCAAAAGTCCAACCCCAATTTCTCGCATTTGACCCCCGCCTCTCCCGGGCCCTGCCAGTCTGGAAAAACGCCTCTCCAGCGCCACACAGCAGGGAATCAGCGGAGGATCGTAGCCGATAGCGATCCAGCGACAAGCCGAATCCGGCACGGTCGAGAGCTCCCCGGGGCAAGCAATCAGGCTGCCGGACTCCGGGAAATCAGTTTTCCCGCGGCGTCCTCAATCACTTTTGAGGCACCGGCATCGTAACAGGCCCTTCCTTGACGGCAATTCCCTCAAGACCAATGCTCAAAACGACGTTTTTCCCTAATAATTTATCGGAAGACCCACTATTTCCGACTCCGAAATCGTGCCTATTCAAGCCCCCCTCCAGTTCCAGCCCGATACGCTTGTTCCCCCAAGGATCCTCGATCGGGCCTGAGACATTCATCACGAGGGAAATCTCCTTCGTCAAACCGTGCATGGTCAGTTTTCCGGTCAGGAGGTGCCCATCCGGGGACATTTTCACCCCGGTGCTAAAAAACGTGATCTTCGGGTACTTTGCAGCATCGAAGAAATCGTGATCCAGGAGATGATCATCCCGCTTCCCGTTTCCGGTATCAATGCTGTCCACCTCGATTTCGGCGGTGGCCCTAAGGGTCAAGATATCGCTGCCATCATACGTGATGGTTCCGCTGAAAGTCCTGAAACTGCCGCGGACGTTACTGATCCCCATATGCCGGATGGAAAACCCAATCTCCGCATGTGATACGTCGACCTCGTACGTGGTCGCGCCTGCGGCCAACGGCGCCGCACAGCAGGCAAGCAAGATGATTCTGTTTCTGACAAGCGTAATCAATTCCGGGCCTCCTTCTGTCATTCTCGAGCCGCCAAGTTTTTCGTCCCTCAATCCGGCAGGGTCAACTCGCCGGTGGCGGCGGCAGCAAGTAACGCCTCCAGACGATGCCCTGCTTCTTCACAGTAGATTCCCCTGCCCGGAGATTCCCTGCAAAGGTCGATCACCCGGTGCAGACCGCGAATCGCCGCACCAGCGTCCTCCATTTCCACAAGCACCTCCGAGACTCTCCAATAGTGCTGTTCTCGCACCAACGCATCAACCGGATCGCCCCCCTGCACAAGGTCCGCCGGCCACGGATCCCTCAGCAAAATCTCCCGCGCCTGCCCGGCCTGGTCTGCGGCCCGCCATGTGTCGGCCAGCAACAAGGTGAGCGGGGTGATCCGGGTGGATGATTCGTCGGCACAGGCAATGGCCTCCTCCAGGCAGTCGGTACCTTCCGCAACCCGCCCGCGAGCCAACAATGCCTGCCCCAACAACGCAAGGTAGTAAACACGGTTTTCCACCAGCACTCCCTGGACGGATCGGCGCGCCCGCTCGATCACCTCCCCCCCCACGTGCCCGGACGACCAAAGCAGGGACACCGCACCCAGCCAGGCCTCGATAGTCCGCTCGCCTTCCGGAACGGAATCGCAAAGGCCGAGGTACTTCGCCAAACGGTTCAGACTGGCGCACTCGTCCAGGAACCGACTTAGCAAGCTGGTAACTCCCGCATCCGTCCATCGCTGATCTGCCACGATTCCGCTCAGCCACAGCGGCATCACGGCATCTGCGCCCCCCCCGCGCATGGCAGGTGTGGCCATGGCTTGCAGATAAATCTGCCAGGTATCGTCACGCACCGGGAGATGGCTCAATGCAGCAAAGGCCGCCTCGCCCGCGCTCTCAGCCGCATCCAGGAGGGTATGTTCCTCCGCGCTCGAGACTGAAGCCTTCGCCATAGCCGCCGCCCCGTATGACTGGTATAGGGCCATAGCCAACTCGTACGAGGCCTTGTACGCCTCGAGATCTGAATATTGCAACCGTTTCGCAAGGAGGATGGTCTGGTTCAATGTTGCCGGATCAATCGAGTGCCCCCCCCGGGCCGAAACCACCAGATGCGGGGCCACGTCAAGTGGGAGTTTTGACACGAGCTCGTCAACGCGTCCGGCGCGAACATAACAAAGCCCCACGTCACGGTATGCGCCGCTGGAACGGAACAAAAACACAGGATACCCGGAAAGAAGCCCATCGAACAACTCCACGGCACGGTGGAAGTCCTCGCGCTCCTTGGCGTATATGGCCATCTCATGCTGAATCCAGGGGTCCGCAGACATCAACTCCAACAAACGGTTCTCGATCTCCTCCGCGCCCGAATGGTCGTTGCGAGCCCGCTTGATCCAGTACTCAACTTCAAGAATTTCCCCCGGGAACCTTTCCTCGTCCATCGATGCGACCACGCGGATCCTGGCCGCCTCGAGCTCCTCTGGATCGGATTCCTGAAGCCGGGGAATGTCGCCCTGCGCAATCTCTACCTTGAGGTCGGAAAATTGGGTTCTCAAATGCGCAGAGGACCTCAATTCAGGATCTCCAGCGCTGCGCCTAGTCACCACCAGCGCGTGCAGGGGACTGCCCACGTCACGCAGCCGGTCTATGATGGTTCGGCGGAAATGCGCACGCTGGCTGACCGGAAGCGAACCTGCGGACCGGCTTTCCCTCTGGGGACCAAACGGGTAGGCCGAAAGAAAAGAGACGGCCTCCCCCTCCTCGCCCGTATCTAGCAGGCTCTCGAACACCCGGAAAACCAGGCGTTCCTCGTCACTGGTGAACGTATTCTCCACGGCCAGGTCGAGCGCGCTTCGGTTCAGGGATTGGGCAAGGAATGGCTCTCCGGACTCCGAGTAAATCTGCCCGAGCAGTGCTCGAATGCGGGTCTCCTTTCGAGCATCACCCCACGCCCCCTCCAGCAGGCAATTCAGGGATTCAAAATCCGTCACCGCGCCATTGGCAGCGAGATTTCCACCCGTCATCGCCACATGCAGGACCCGTACCGTCGCCCGATCGTCCTTCGCCAGTGAACGGGCACACGCGGCGGCCAAGCTCGCCCGCTGCCCGGTTGTCTCGGCAAGGGTCACAAACTCGGTCAGTGCACCGCACAGTTTCCCCTCCTTGTTCCATGTAAGGTCCCAGGCCGCGCCCCCCACATCACCGGCGGACTCGACTCCAAGCGCTACCCTGAGCGCTTCGTCGGAAAACACCGCAGCATACATTTCATACGCCTGCTGCTCCATGCCCACGACCCGGTACATATCGAGCAGAACCTTGCGAACCTCGAGCCGGTCCGAAGCAGACACGCGCGGTCCCCTGGCATAGCGATCCAGCACCCGGGCAAGGCGCAGCGCCTCCTCAAAGTACTCGAAGGGCTCATCACACGAGGCCCGTATGAAACGCATCACCCCATGCATCGCGCCTCTGCGCTGATCCCCTTTCCTTATGCGGGACAACCTCCCGCTTGCCGCATCCTCAATCCCCCTGAACAGCACTTCCTCCCTCCCGGTCTCCCGGAACACCTTCAGGAGTGTTCTGCACGAAGCCTCATCGCCAAGAAGCCGGAAGGGCTTGAGCCGGATCAGATCCGCCTTCCACTCCGCCGCCTTCCCGTAGTCTTCCTTCGCAGCATATATCTTTCCCAGTAGAAGAAGCACATCGACATCGTGACTTCCGACGGACTCGAGCCGGGTGAGCACCTCTGCAGCCTCAGGGGATTCTGCTGCCGAAAGAATTCGGTATAAGTGGTGAATCAGCCGCGGATTTCCTGGCTGCGATTCCAGCTGCTTCTCGACGTGAGACTGCAACTCCCGTAGCGTGCCCTCCTGCTTCATTGCTTCCAGATCGTCCTTCAAGAGCTGGTCGATGAATTTCTCCGCGTCGACACAGCGGCTGTTTCTCGAGTCAAAAGGGAAGAGACGCGGGACTTCACCCGCATGCCGCCAGGCAATTGAATAGAACCCAAGTGTCCTTGCCTTTTTCGCAATATT
>CAZTAB010000575.1:0-2884 GCA_964611475.1 uncultured Verrucomicrobiota bacterium
CCGATGTTATCGTTCCTGATCGAAGGCTGTGACATCAGCAGCCACCAACTGGTCATGGTGGATGTGAACGGAGTGGCGAGCTCGTTCAATTCGGGTTGGGCCGGAGTATTCGGGGATCCCAACAAGCAGCTAATGCCCCAGACGTTTGTGCATCCCCTGGTCGCGCTGTTTCAGGGCGCGAACAGCGGCTGGATCGTTGAGGGCCGGGACCTCCAAATCGGCCCCTCCGTCGTCCGGGGCTTCGGCAAGGGCCTCCATGCCGAGATCATGTTTTCGCGCGGCTACATGCATCTACCCACCGCAGCCCCGCTGATGTATGAAATCCGTTTCCGCACCTACAGTGGGGCATGGACGGACGCGGTCGACCCCTACATCGACTGGATGGAAAACGTCCTGCAGTTCGTCCCGCTCGATGAGAAACCCCAGGCATGGGTGACCGACATTCGCAACCAGGCGTATGTTGTTGCGACCGATTTTGACGGCCTCGCGGACTTGAACATGAAGATCTCGCCCTCCAAGACCTACCTGGGCCGCCAGGCGGAGTACCGCTTTTTCGGATTCGACCAGGGCTTTCCCGATTATGAGCCCACTCCGAAGGCCGCTTCCTGGATTCAGCAGGCCGTCTCGGACGGATATCATGTGGGTGTACACGTCAATGTCGGGGGCATCGACCGGGACAATACGGCGTTAATTCAGCAGTTTGAGCCGGGGCTGCAACAAATTGGCACGGGAAGCGGCGGCGTTCCGATCTACGACGGAACGCCCACGCACGTATACTGCTCGGCCGCCTATGCTCCGTGGCGAGCGCATCTGGTGCAAGCGATCTCCAGTGTCGTCGCCGCCGGAGCAACGGTCATTTACCTGGACCAGACCAACGGTGTGTTGGGAAAATTCTTTGTCAACGGCATGACCGGGATCCAGGGCGTGCAAGTTCTCATGCAGGAGATTCAGGCCGCCTATCCCCAGGTCGTCATCCAGACCGAGCAGTTCAACCCCATGTCGTCGCGATTCGCCAGCTTTGCTCTCACGACACTCGACCTCGGCCACCCGCTTAGCGGTCACATATTCAGTCGATTTATCAAGATCGTACCGGAGGGGATTTTCTACCAGCCGACCGATGTCGACTTGATGAACCAGTTCATGCATTGGGGCCATTTCGTGCCCGGCGCGAGCACCGAGTCCTCTTGGCTGGAAATCGCCAATGCCTTTGCTGACTTCGACTTGTCCCCGTCCGCCGCCCTGCCGCTCGCATCGAACCAGCTTTCCGGTTTCGTTGGACCGAATGGAGTGGAGGCCTATTTCCAGACCACCGCCACGACACGGAGCCTCGTGGTTCTAGAGCCAGGTCAATCGCCACAGGAATTTGGGATTCGCCACGAAAATATCACGACTTGGCCCGGTCCCGGCGCACTCGCAGACTGGCTGATCTACGATGGCAGCATGCTGAAGGGACTCAAGCCATCGGAAAGCTACGTATTCGATCCCGCGGTGACCCCGGATCCAACGCGGTTTCATATCACTTCGATCCCTGGGAACTACCAGGGCTTCAAGAACGTCGACCGCCGCATCATTTCTCAAGAGATCGGTTCGGACGACGATCACTTCCGCGTCTTTTTCGCCGGCAATGGATTGATGTCCATCTTTGTTCCAGATTCCTATGACGTCTATCTGGACGGCGTTGCCGTACCCATCGACCGCAATATGAACAGGGCAACGTTCGTCGCAAACGCGGCTCTGGGATTCCCCTCGGAGCTGCTGGTTTATCGCAGATCCGAGCGATATCTGTCCGGGTTCTGGTCCAACCTGGGCTGGTCACGGCCTCTTCACAAGAGCCATCACCTCTCCGTGTCGGACAGCTTGTTCCCCAACAGTTTCTTCACGTTGATCGCCGGCACGGGGTTCGTTACCGGTCGAATTCCAGAGGCACCGTCAATCCGGGCCACCGGGTCATTCGGGCTGCGGGACGAGGCGGTTTTCTCCACCGCGGCCGGCGTGATGAAGATCAACGGCAAGGAAGTGCTGCGAATCCCTCCGGGGTCAGGGCCTCCGTATCGGCAAATGACGTTCGATATCGATCTGACCGCCTACGCGAGCCAGCACGTATTTGTCGAGTTCACGGCCGATGGCGTGGTGTCGGGTCCGGATGCCGGGGATTGGAAGGAGCCGGCGTTCGACGTGTCGGGAATCGTGCTGGATCCGATGGGGAATCCGAGCACTGGAAATGGTTGGAGCTCGCTGGATGTTGTGAGCGTCCGATCCTCCTCGGCGCACATGTCGCGGCCATTTACGCAAACCATTGACGGCAGCGGCCTGGATACGTCCACCGGCGAGCTTCATACCTACCTGAGCGTCAATACGACCATGGGCCTGACTGGTTTGGGTTCCGGCGCTGTTAGCCGAGGCGGGACGGCAGAGGGAAGCCATTGGGTCGAGTATTCATTCGACGATCCGTTCGAACTGGATGCGATCTGGGTTTGGAACTATAACGAACAGAACTTTCCAAATTTCGGCATGAAGTCAGTGACCATTGAAGTGTCGGAGAGCGGCGCCAGTGATCCGGCGGATTGGAGCCCGATCTTTACCGGTGACATTCCCCGCGCAGCCGGCGGAGGAAACACTGATACCGCGGTCAGCCTGGCCCTCGGGACCGGGAGCGTCACGGCGAGACACGTCGTGATTACCATGGACCTGGGGGATGACCGGAACCATAGCGACGGAGTGTTCGATGAGGTCGGCCTCAGCGAAATACGATTCTTCGGCACCGTGGTCGAGCCGCCCCCGCCGCCCACCGGGCCGGACGACATCGTCCTGTCGATCGTTCCGTCCACGGTTACCCCCGGCACGATGACTCTCTCCTGGCCAAGTCGCGTCAACCGGGTCTATG
>CAZTAB010000576.1:0-4780 GCA_964611475.1 uncultured Verrucomicrobiota bacterium
ACGTGGCGGGCGCCAGGGCCTGAACAATGGGATAGGTCGCGACCGCCATGACAATACCGGCGCCGAATGTGCCAATATTCAACGCAGCCTGGGGGTTCCCCCCCTCCTTTGTGCGAACCAGGAAGGTGCCAGCAATCGAAATTACGATGCCCGCCGCGGCAAGAACCAGGGGAAGAACAACGAGTTCAAGGGAACCCACTGCAGCGCCGAGCACCATCGTCCCGATGATCGACCCGACGTACGACTCAAAGAGATCCGCGCCCATCCCGGCGACGTCTCCAACGTTATCCCCCACATTGTCGGCAATCGTGGCAGGATTCCGGGGATCGTCCTCGGGAATGCCCGCCTCGACTTTTCCGACCAGGTCAGCGCCAACGTCGGCCGCCTTGGTGAAAATTCCGCCTCCAACACGTGCGAACAGCGCGATTGTGCTTGCCCCCAGGGAAAATCCGGAGAGCACGGGCAAGATGACATCCTTGATCGTGGCCAGGGAAGATCCGCCCTCGAACATGTTGGTGTAAACGAGTGCCAGGCCAGCGAGCCCAACGATACCCAGCCCGACCACGCACATTCCCATGACCGCGCCCCCGGAAAACGCGATGCTCACCGCGCGCTGCAAGCCGGAACGCGCACCGTTCGTGGTCCGCATATTGGCGGCGGTGGCCACGCGCATGCCGAAGAACCCGGCCAGCCCGCTGCACATTGCGCCGACGACAAACGACAGCGCCACCCACTTAAGCGGACCCTGGTTGGCAAAGGCCAACAACGCCGCAATGATCACGACAAAGACGACAAGCACCCGGTACTCGCGAGACAGGAAGGCCATGGCGCCTTCCCGCACCGCCGCTCCGATCTCTTTCATTTTATCGGTACCGGGGTCCTGACGACTGACCCACTGCGATTTAATAAAGGCAAAAACCAATCCCAGGACGCCAGCGCCCAGCGAAACAAGAAGCAACTGCGTGCTCATATATTCTCCTCTTCCCCTTCGTTTATGCCCATCCGGAACCACATTCGACTCCAGCCGGAATAAATTGGCTGAAGAATCTAGATTTCAACACTTCCGAAGTCAACAAACATCCACTCTTGTCATCACGGGTGATGAACAAGTAGGGTCGGGTTTTTCCAGCGGGTAGTAGCATCATGAGGAAACTTTCCCTCAAAAAAACCTTGGCATTTTTCGACATTGAGTCCACCGGGACCAACCCCCGGATGGATCGCATTATCGATCTGGCGATTGTGCGCCTTCACCCCGGCGGCAACCGGGACGAGATCGAATTCCGGTTTCATCCAGAAACCGCCATCCCACCAGAATCCACTGCAATTCACGGGATTACGGACGAGGATGTAGCCCAGAGTCCCCCATTCAAAGACCAGGCGGAGCGGGTCGCGGAGGCATTTGAAGACTGCGACCTGGCCGGATACAACGCCGTGAAATTTGACATCCCCATGCTAGTGGCGGAGTTCAAGAGAACTGGCCGGGAGTTCGATCTGGCGGATCGCAAAATGGTGGATCCACAGCGGATTTTCCACCAGCGGGAACCCAGGGACCTGACCGCCGCGTTGAAATTCTACTGCGACGAAATCCACCTGGGCGCCCATGGGGCCCTTGACGACATCCGCGCCACCGTCCGAGTGTTCGAGGGGCAGCTCAACCGCTATCCTGATCTACCCACCGACGTCGAAGCTCTGCATGACGTCTGCAATCCGAAACACCCGGACTGGGCAGACAACGAAGGCAGGCTTCGGTGGACACACGGGGAAGCGGCCATTAATTTTGGAAAAAATCAGGGGCGATCCCTCCGCGAACTGGTGCAGAAAGATACCGGGTTTCTCAACTGGATCCTCCAGAATGAATTTCCGGAGGATACCAAGGGAATTATCCGAAACGCATTAAAAGGCCAATTTCCCTCACCGCCAAAGAAAAAGATCCCTCAGCGGGAGGGTTGATTCGCCCCCAAATCCACCGAAGCAAGATTCGGCCTTCGGCTACCGCGGAACCCCGAACCGAAACGTGACGCGGCTCCCCTTCGCCGGCAAGGCCTCAGCGTTCACCATCAAAGCCGTGTCATCGCCTCCGGCCGGATGAGAGAGGTTCAACACCGCCCAGGGGTCCCAGAATGTCGCGACGAAGGACTCGTCCGCCTCGGCCATGTACGAGCCGTCAATAATGGTAGACCCGGTAAAGGCCCAGTCCGCCTGCTCGAGAACCGATTGATTCATCCTGTTGGACACCGTTTTCCCCGCCTGGATGCACACCAGGATGTCATCTTCCTGCCAGGATACTTCAATCTCAATCAACGGGCCCGACGGCGGCGTTTCGCGGGAAGGATCGGGCGCCGTCCCCGGACTCTGGCCCAGAAGCAGAAATGCCGCGTGCAAATCAGTGGGCCGAGCGTTCAGCACAAAGACGGACTCATGCGTCTTGCCCCCAGGACCGCACGCAAGAAGTTCCACGACTCCGTTCGTCATGTTCACGTGACCCGGGATTTCGACGATACGGTCATCCAGGTGAACGTCCACCGACCCAATGGACAGTTTTCGAGGCCCGGAATGCTCCTCCGCAGCGCCGGGAGTTCCGGGAGGTGACCCGTTTGCACATCCGGCGAGGAAGAACAGCCAGGTCAAAAGACAGGGAAGAACTGAAGGCATTTCATCGTACGAGCTGGAATGCCTGGAACGCCTTCTTAGCCCTTCGCAATTGCTCCCGATAGATAAGGATGTCCTCGCGGGACGCGTCCCCCTCCTGTACGAGCCTGAGCGCCTCATACGCGGAAGTCGCGGCCTTCCTGAAGTTTCCGGTAATGTAGTATCCCTCGGACAAAGTACTCCAGACATGGAAATTCCGCGGGCTCTGAATCAGCGCCCGTTTCGACAGTTCAACCGACCGAACGCCATCACGAAGCGTCTTGTCCGCGGATGTCGCATACACCCAGGCCAAGTTGTTCTGGATCCCAACATCACCCGGGTAGTCGTGAATCAACCCCTCCAGGAGACGGATCGATTCCAGGCCTTTGCCCTGGGATGTGTAGATCACGCTCATCGTCGTCCGCGCAACGCGGTTGGTTGGTTCAATTTCCAGGACCTCGCTCAAAAGGGCAATCGCCTCCTGGGCTTTCTCTTCGCGTGACAAGCGCATCGCATCGTAGATCATTGAATTCACCCGGCTCAGCCCGACCGGCCGGACGTCCACCCCACTGAAGAGCCCCTTTCCCTCCACGGTGACCTGCCGTGGACGCAGGGTCAGGTTGGTCACGCCAAAAAAACCCTCGCCACCATGCGACGAACCGCCAGAACCCAGAACAACCTGGGAAGCGGCGACAAGGGAGCGGACGGCAACCGCCCATAATCCCCTGAACGAAGCCGCCCACCGGTCCCCCTGCGGGCCCACTCTGAAGAATGAATACTTCATGAATCTTCCCCAAACCCGAACAATGTCACAAAAACCTCGGCCGGTTCAACTGATTTCACGATTACGCCAACGGGTGGATGAACGCGAACCGGAACGGCGGTGGTAGAGACAGGCCGCAACGCACGGCAATCCACGTAGGCCTGAATCGACTGCCTGCTAATGGCCTCCAGCACCTCGCTCCGCCCTTCCAGCACAACCGTTGTATTGGTCTCAGAGAGCTCCAGGCCCTGTTGGCTCCCCACCCCCAGCATGGTGGCAATAGGCACGCCCGCGAATTCGCGATTGGCCGACCGCTCGATCACTTCAACCTCCACAACCACCCGGTCCGGATCAACCCGGGCAATCCAGGAATCACCGGGCGGATCAATCCGACGACGCAGCTTGACAGGGCGCGTAAGCCCCGTCATCTCGATCGGTTCCGTGTGTACCGCCTCCATCTCATCCAGTCGCTGGCGAGGCCCAAACAGTTTCACCATGGCGGGACGGCAGACAATTTTGCCCGCTTCGAATCCATCTGGGAGATCCCCTTGAATCACCGCCTTGACAGGAATGGATCGAGCGGCTTCCTGGTCGAGACTGATCTCGATCCTGTCTGGATCAATCTTCACGGCTCGAACGTCCTGCGATGTCTCCACGTTCCTTGGGTGAAGGGTCAGGAGCATCGAGCCACTCTCCGGTCGTCCCCGGATGTCCCGGACCAGGCGCACCTCTTCCCGGTCCAGATTCCGAATGGCATCCTTCGTGCCCCGAAATGTCACCGTGGCTTCGGTAACGCTTCGATCCAAGATAGCCCATCCATCCTCAACCGGGATCTCGATGGGCACCCCGGCAACTTCCTTCTCATTCCTGATTACATCCTGTATGGCATACCAAACAGCCAAAGCCAGAACGACCGCGACCAGCTTGGTCCACCGGTCATTGAAAAGACGATCCACGAACTTGGATTCCCTAGCTGGCATGACTCTTTGTCTCTTCCTTGGACAGAACTTCGGTTTTAGCAACGCCTTCCGGGCTCAGGTCGAGCTGTTCCTTCACCCTCTTCAGGGGGCTCCGGGCGCGCCGCCCCCGGATCAGGACCTTGTTCAGCAGTTTCCGCAGGCGCTCCTCGTCGAACTCCCGGCTGAGGCGTCCCCGGTACGCAACGGAAACCTGCCCGGTCTCTTCCGACACAACAACCACAACCGCATCCGTCTCCTCGCTCATCCCCAAGGCGGCGCGATGCCGCATGCCTAGCTCCTTGCTCACGTCCTCTCGCTGCGACAGCGGGAAAAGACACCCGGCAGCCATCACCGAATTCCCTGAAATCACGACTCCGCCATCATGCAGCGGGGTGTTCGGATAAAAAAGCTGGGCGAGCAGTTCCGTGGC
>CAZTAB010000577.1:0-2247 GCA_964611475.1 uncultured Verrucomicrobiota bacterium
GACTCGATGCGGCCTTCATATACGGTCCAGGCAGTTAATGGTCCGCGGGTTACCTCGGCTGAGTCCGGAGTCTGGTCGAAACCGGATTCTCGTGAGGCTGTTCCGAGGAAGATGGTCGTGATGACGGAGGCAACGCCCAACGCGACGAGTGCAGCGCGTTTCATGGCGTGTTGTCCCCCCGTTGTTTCAGGTCTTCGGGAAAATCAATCAGGGTGCCCATCGCGTGGAGCATCCGGTAGCCGTTAAACGAGGCCTCCGCCCGGGCAAACAACATGTCCCGTTGAGCCTCGACGAAGGCGTCCTCGGCATCCGAGACCGAAAAGCTGTCTTCTCGACCACGAGCGAAGTAGCGTCGCGCCAGAAACACCCTGGATCCCGCAAGTTCCAGGTTAGACTTCGCTATATCCAGTTCCCGCCGGGATCTTTGGAACGCCAGCATAGCCTGTTCGACATCGCGCCGCACCGCGTCCTCGACGATTTCCAGCTGCTGCAACGCGGATTCCTGGTCGATGACGCGCCGTTGAACGGTGGATCGGTGCCGGGCATTCACCAGGTCGGTATTTCCGCGAATTCCCACGGACCAGGTCGTCCTGTCGAACGCAAGAGTTTCGTCCAGGGTATCGCCCTCGCCGAATGGCTCCACCCGTGCCACTAGGCTGAGTGTAGGCAGGAACTGATGCCGGGCAATGCGAATGCCCCGGCTTGCGTCAGCGTGATCCTGCCGGGCTTGTGCAAGTTCCAACCGGTTGGAACAGGCGACTGCGAATGCCTCATTGCTTGTGGGCACGGCCCATTCCACGAGCGGCGGAGCAGTCAGTTCGAAGGTCGTTCTGGGGGGGAATCCGAGCAGGTCCGCGAAATCGAGAAACAGGGAGCGGGACTGCTCCCGGTTGTTCAAGAGCCTTGAGGACGCCTGCCCCCGCTGGAGTTTGACGCGCAGAGTATCGACGCGTGTCGCGCGTCCCTGGCGTTCCCGCGCGAGGGTGAGCCTGTAGAGGTTGTCGGTTCGATTAAAGAATCGCCGGTCGAACTCGATCTGGCTTTGCAGTTGTATCAAAGTCTCGTAGGTGCGGACGACTTCGAGGATGAGGCTCGACTTTTGGCGCTCCAGGCTGCGGCGGGCTGTCAGCCAGGCCTGTTCCGCCTGTACGACCGGTTCCTGGTTGATGAGCGGACCGGCATTGCGGAAGAGGGGCTGGGTCATCTGCAGCCGGATCGACGCGCGTTCGGAGGTGGCGTCACCATCCTGGATGCGGACGTAACCGCCTCCCAACCCGATGTCCGTCCCCGTTCTGAAAAGCCTCGCAACTTTCAGGCCCGCAGCAAATGTTTCGAGGCCATCGGATGCGAATGCGCTGCCATCGGGCACAACGCGGTACGCGAATTGGGACTTTGCTCCCTGGATCCCGTACCGGGCCGATGCAACCGCCAGTTCGGATTGAATCAGGTTTCGATTCTGGATCAACGCGAGTTGAATGGCCGAAGGCAGGTCGATTTCTTGGTGATTGGCACGCGACGTGATGCAGCAGGCCAGCAGGAATGCGAAAACCAGCCCGAATCGGATGAAACCATCCCGGCGGAGCGGGCCACCCGATTCAATGGTTCGATGCTGCATTGGTTGATCTCGCGCGCGTCGGAGGATGTGACAGACGGTAACCATTGGCCTCTTCGATGGCAATCCTGTATAGGTGGATGTTGTCACGGAGCATCATGCTGACTCGAAGATTGACTGGATTCGGATTCTGTGGGGCGGTTGTTCTTCTGTTCCTTGTTGTTGGCTGTGGAGAGCCGCGTGGATCGGGCGTGTTCCAGAAGGCGCACGAACAACTTTCGGCGGGAAATCTGGTGGTGGCCAAGACGATGCTCGAACGGTATGTCCGGGCGAACCCCGGAAGTCCCCAGATTGCACGAGCCTACAACGATCTTGGAGTGATCGATTACCGGCTTGGCAAGAGCGCAGATGCGGTCGGGGCACTGGAAAAGAGCTTGGGAGTGGACGGTTCTTTCGCGCCGGCTGCTTATAATCGGGGCGTCCTCGCGATTCAGGCTGGCGACCTGGAAAACGGGAAGAACCACCTTTTGCTTGCTGCGAACGCTGCGGGAAGTGTCCCCCGGGCCCTGCTGTATGCTGCCTTCGCACAGGGTAGGGAACGGGACTGGGGCGGCGCTGAGGTTCTCCTGCGGCAAGCCCGGGAGCGGGACCCCTCCTCGGCCGAAATACTCACGTCTCTGGCCTGTGCGCAGATT
>CAZTAB010000578.1:0-3052 GCA_964611475.1 uncultured Verrucomicrobiota bacterium
ACCCTCCGCCAACGAATACGGGACGGAAGGGAAGCATACAGAGCCAGGATTTTAAAGGTGGAGCGGCACAGACAAACAGGCAACCGTGGGACTCTGCAAAATCCCCGGGACCGGATTTCTGCGTTGCCGGCGGGTTTAAAATCTGCCCATGGTAGGGTCTGTTCAGGGAAAAGGAGCAAAAAATGAGCCCCATCAGATACAAGGCGCAACAGGGTGGCGGCATGGGCCCTTCCGATTTGCAGGGCCGCCCGTCCAACGGGCCAGGCGGTCGATCCTCATGCACGAGGTAACCATCCATCACCTGTTCGTTTCGCAGGGGCACAACTTCATCGGTCACCACGGGAAAGAGCCCGGTTCGCACCCAATGGAGGAGGTGGCCAACGTGCAATGCGTCGCGGGGAAAGGAATTCTCGGCGACCGGTTCTACGCGTTCAAGGAGGATTTCAAGGGCCAAATAACCTTCTTCGATATGGCGGTTTTCGAACTCCTGAAGGCGCGATTCCCCGACTCCGCGGTCTCGGCCTCCTCCATGCGGCGCAACGTTCTGCTCGAGGGGGTGGATCTCAACACGCTGATCGGCAGGGAATTCGAGCTCCAGGGAATCCGCTTCTCCGGTTCACAGGAAGCGGCGCCCTGCTACTGGATGGACCGGACCGTTGGTGAAGGCGCCGAGGAGTTTCTCGCGAGACGCGGCGGACTTCGCGCGCGGATCCTGTCCGACGGAACACTCACCGCCGGGCGGACGGAGTTCGCGGTCCTTGGCCAGGCGTAGGTCCCGGGCAACGGGGTCTTGTCGGGATTCGAGCCGATCGAATGCCTCTTCCACTCCAGACCCGGCGTCCCCTTACGCCTGTACCACGTTCTGCGGATTCGAGTACACCGTGGCCCGTTTGCCCCGGCAGAATCCGAGAACCGAGATCCCGCACTGCTCGGCCATCTGCACGGCAAGGGACGAAGGCGCCGACACCGCGGCAAGGTAGGGAATTCCGGCCCGGAACACCTTGGACACGATCTCATAGGAGATACGCCCGCTGACGAACAGCAGGTCCGCGTCCCCCAAGCTCTTTCGATCCAACAGGAACCCGATAGCCTTGTCCACCGCATTGTGCCTGCCTACATCCTCGAACTACGCGAGAAACTCTCCGGAACCAGAGAACAACGCGGCGGCATGGCAACCGCCCGTCTGGTCGAAGGACTCCTGGCCCCCGCGCATCCGCTCCCCCATCAGGGGAAGGACACCCGCGTCAAGTTTCCTCGCCGGCGTCAACGCGTCACCGTCCAGGCGGATGTCATCGAGTTCCCGCTTTCCACAAATGCCGCAGGATGCGTTGGCGAGCAAGGATCGCTTCTCGAGCAACTGCTCGCACACGTAGACAGGTGGCACACGAACGTCGGCAATCGTATTCCCCGGATGACGGGGATCCTCGCGGGAGTGAAGCTCGTAGTCCAACCCTTCCGGTGACACGACACCCTCGGTATAGAGCAGCCCCTTGATCAGGAATACATCGTTCCCAGGCGTCCGCATGGTGATCGTGAACGGCTTGCCATTGATATCGACCTGCAAAGGCTCCTCAACGGAAAGCCAGTCGCGAACCCGCTCCGCATTCCCGTCGTCGATGCGAAGGCCACCGAACTGTCTCCTCTCGCTCATGGAGCCAGTGTATCAGCAGCACCGATTCCGGAAGAAGGATATTTCACGGGTGCGTTTCGGTGTTGCGCAGGACAAGGGGCTTCATCAGAATATCAAGGTGCCTGATGGGCAAGGGAACCAAGCCGCGAAGAGGAAGGCCGCCGCTCCACCGAGGCGTCTTCCCTCCGGGACGCGGACACATCGGCCAGATTCCAGGCAGGGATACGGGCCGATTCCACAGACAACTGATATGCCATGTGCAAAGCTAATCCTGTGGTGCCTGCTGTCCGCGCCGTTGTTTGTTCTCTCGGCCCGGTCGGGGGACCCCTGGCCGTCGTTTCGCGGGAAGCACGCGCGCGGGTTCGCCGAGGGTGCCGCGCCCCCCGTTACCTGGAACGTGGAGACACGGGAGAACATTCAGTGGAAAACCCGGATTCCGGGGTTGGGGCACTCCAGCCCGATCATATGGGAGGACCGGGTTTACATCGTCACGGCGGTAAGCGACACACCGGACCCGGCGCTTCGCGTCGGCTTGTACGGTGACATTGACCCGGTGCAGGAAGAAGCGGTTCAGGTGTGGCGCCTGCTTGGAATCGACAAGAGCAGCGGACGGGTTCTCTTCAACACCAAGGCGCACGCGGCGATTCCTTCCGTTCAGCGACACCCGAAGGCCACGCACGCGAACTCGACGCCGGCCACCGACGGCACCCACATCGTTGCCGTCATAGGATCCGAGGGACTCTTCTGCTTCGATCGGGAAGGGGGACTGGTCTGGGAAAAGGCCCTCGGCCTCATGGACGCCGGATTCCACCAGGCTCCAGGAGTCCAGTGGGGCTTTGGAAGTTCTCCGGTCATACACGAGGGCAAAGTCGTCGTACAGTGCGACGTGCTAAGCCAGTCCTTCCTGGCCGCATTCCGGCTCCGGGACGGCAGGGAACTGTGGCGAAGAAACAGGAAGGATGCCCCCTCCTGGGGCACCCCGACGATCCTCCCCGGCAAAAGGTACACGCAAGTGATTGTGAACGGATGGAAAGAGATCGGCGGGTACAACCTACGAACCGGCCTGCCGATCTGGCACCTGCGGGGAGGCGGGGACATTCCGATCCCGACCCCCGTGGCAAGTCACGGGCTAATTTTCATCACCAATGCACACGGGGGAAATGCCCCGCTGTATGCAATCCGCCAAACCGCCCGGGGAAACATCACCCCGCATGTCGGCGGGAAACCAGGCAGAAATGTTGCCTGGCATGTTCCCTCCAACGGAGCCTACATCCAGACGCCGCTGGTGTACCGGGACTGCGTATACAGCAGCAAGGACAATGGCGTGCTGAAGTGCTACGACGTCGCAACCGGCAAGAGATTCTACGAGGAGCGCCTGGGCGAAGGCGGGGCCGGTTTCAGCGCGTCCCCGGTTGCATCGGG
>CAZTAB010000579.1:0-5899 GCA_964611475.1 uncultured Verrucomicrobiota bacterium
CCGGGCATGGAACAGGATCGCGCACCATAGAACGATTAGCAGTGCCCCGTTTTCCTTCGGGTCCCAACCCCAGAACCGCCCCCAGGAATGATCCGCCCACACGCCCCCCAGCATCGTCCCAAGGAACGAGAATGTGAGCCCGAAGGCCAGGATGCCCATCATCGCCCTGTAGCAGGCCCGACGGGAGGCCGTGCGGCCCGGCGACAAGCCCAGAAGCAAAAGGTAGATATGGCCGAAAACGCCTGCGAAAAAGACACCCGCATATCCGAACATGATTGCTATGACATGCGTGGACAGCCAGAAATTCGAATCCAGACCCGCGACGACCTGATGCATGGTGTCGCCGTCTAGAAAGAAGCGTTGCGCAAATAGAAGCAGGCTGAACCCAGCGAAGCCAGACGCCATCAACCCGAGGCCACTTCGCTGGATCCACTCCGCGACAAGCCCGATCAGGACACAAAGCATGCCCACGAACAGAAACGTGGCGTACAGGTTTGTGACCGGGGGACGACCCATCACCGCCATGCGGATACAGCTCCCCGCGACGTGCACCACGCGCGCAAGAAGGATAAGTCCGAACCCCGCCGCACGCAATTCGCGCCGCGGGAACAGGAAGGCGACAAACGACACGATGAACCCGATCACGTAGAAAACGGCCGCGCGACCGAAAAAATTCCACCGGTTCAGTTGGACTTCCAGATCCATGTACTTGAGGGCCCGATCAGAACCCATGCGCCGCTCCGCGAACTCCCGGTACGCCCGCATCGCCATGTCGAACGAGGCTTGGTCGCTCTCCACGTACGCACCGGCGATCCGGCCAAGATCCAGTAGCGCGGTGAGCAATTCTCCGTCGCGGACGTTCAGACTCAACGCATCCCAAGCGGACAGCCAGACTTCTTCCCCGTGTGGATCCACCGGCATGAAGGTGAATGCAAGGTTACGGTGGGCATGGGAACGGCTGTACAGGATCCCGGCCAGGCGAAACGCCTCCCACTCCGTCACGGTCCAGGTCGACTCGTCCTCCTTCTCCTGCGCGGAATTCAGGTATGGCTGCAGCACGGCGGCATGCTTGTAGATGTCCAGGAAGGAACGGTCCGCCGCATCTTCGAAGCCCATGTCCGACCGAAGCGCCGGATCCCGCACGGAGAGGTCCGGGTCCGCAAATGCGCACGAAAACGAGGCCTGCAATTGAAGAAACATCCCGACATTGCCGTAAACGCGAATCAACTCCTCTTCCACGGGCGATCGGCGATCCTGGTCAAGGGCCGAGGCACGGGCGGCGAGTTCCTGGAGTTTTGAGAGGCCAGGGTGGAGGTCGGCCATCGAATAGCGCCTTCGCTTCCTGGCTTCCACCGAAAGCGATTGGAGGACATCGGGGTGGTTGATGAGAAAGATCGGATCGTCACAGAGCGGATTGGGGTCGAAGAACGTCCGGGCCAGCCAGGAGGCTGCCGCCTCGTCACCCACCTTCTGCCGCCCGGAAAACTGCAGGAGAATCGACCGCGCAAACGAGTCCATGGGCATTTTCCGCCCGTTGAACAAAACGGGGACCCGCTGGAATTCGGCGAGGCGGACATCGGGCTTCTCCGCGATGGCAACCATGGGGATGAAAAGTGTCGCAAACAGGAATGACGACAAAAAGAACACCCGATGACGAAGGCATCGAGAAATCCCAATGCAGAGCAGGAAACGTGTGCCTGGCGGGGCGGGAAGCATCACTCTCTTGTTCTTCATCCGGTCATTCATTGCTCATTCGTCACTTCCTTCTCACCGCCATCTGCAGCAGGAAGTGAAAGGCTAAACCAACGACAGTGAACCCCGTCGCGACATAGGGGACAAGCCTTCCAAAGTTGCGGGTGACAGCGAACTGCGACAACTCGACGCCAGCGTCAAAGGCCTCGAACGAAGCCTGAAAGAACGTGTACCCCTGAAACCGAAACGGCTCGTTCATCTGGACCACCACTTCACGAACCAGCTCACCCACGTGCACCTCGATCATGCTCTGGAAACTTTTCGGCGTACTGGACCCCGTATAGTAGGTCCGCTCGAACTCCAGCAGGCGGATAAAAACCGGAAGCGGGTATCGCTTTCGGCGCAACTGGAGATAGACAGGGCCGTCCTCGGTCTCGATGAGCGTCGGCCCCGGGTCCCCCCCGAACAACAGGATCGCAGTTTCCCGCCCCTCGCGGTCCCGCGCCGCACCGACCAGCCCCGGGATATCGGTCTCGGGGTCCTTCTTCCGCTTCGCGGGCTGAAGGCGGGTGATGTTCGAGGCATTTGCCACATGCGCAACATCGCCGCCCCGAAATGCCTGGCAGTGGACATGGTATGTGTCCGCTTCAATCTCCAGACCATAGGTCTCCGCCCGGAAGAGAGTCCCGGCCTCCGTTCCCCGCGTATCGAACGCGGTGATCTCTCGCTCCTCATCAAGCGTCCGGGACAAAGCCAGCTCCCATTCGCGGTAGTCCGACGTGACATTCGATCCCTCCCCTTCCACAAGGGCAAGGTAGGACTCTTCGCCGAACTGGTGCGTGTACCAGCCCCCGGTCAACAAAAGCATCAGCCCTAGGTGAATCATGATGATACCGGCCTGCCGCCACCCGAACCGAAAACGAAACAACATGGATGCCGTCAGATTAATAAACAGGACACACAACACCAGTTGGGCACCGGGCAGGGGGATCCAGCCATACTGCAGGAAGACCCACGAGTAGAAAAACTTCTCCTGTGCCGCGAACAGTCCGAACTTGACCTGATGGAGGGTGCCCCAGAAAACCAACACCATCAGGATTGCCAGGCAAGCCACGACCATGCGGAGTGAAATCAACACGCGAAGAATCTTCCTCATCCAATTATTCCAGAGACCGGGCAAGTTGAAGAAATTTCTCCCGGTTTTTCTCCAACACATCACCGGGACCCATAAATTTCACAAAAACACTCGCGCCCTCATTCCGGAGCACGGCGGTCAACATGCCCTTCCCCACTCCCGTGAACCGCGTGAAGTCCAGAAAAACACCGGTGAGACCTCCGCGGGTGGACAACGTCTCGGCCTCCTCAATGAAGCGGGCAGCCTCCTCTGCCGTCGCTTCGATTTCAAGCTGCCCCGGGCCCAGCCATCGTTCAACGTTGGCCTGCAGTCCCCCTACGTCACCCGGGAAAGAGGTAATGGTACACTCCCCGCCCTCCACGACGAACGTAGCCAGGCGCATGCCGCTCCCCGGTTGCTCTTCCCATCCCTCGGGGGCCGCCCACGCCAGGTCGGCCCCGGCACCAGGCACGTCGCCGGTCATAGCCTCGACGGGTGAACCCGGGGCGGCCGGGCTCCCCCCCGGCGGCGGCACTCCAGCGGGCAGTTCGGCGCGGAAGGTCGCTTCAAAATAGGTCCTGGGTTCCGGATCGGAACCACCGCACCCGGCGAGCACAGCGGCGCAAAACAGCACGGCAAAGACCCTCTTCTTCAAACGCTTCATGAATATCTTCTTACACACCGGACTCACGGCCCCTGATCGAGGTCCGGTTATTGGACTCTCTCATGAAATTCACGCATGTACAGTATTCAGTCCCTACTTTCTACTCCACCCCCGTGGGGCGAGTATCCCCTTACCCCGCATGAGAGGCAATGTACTTCCGGATCACCGCCGCGTCGTTCGGCACCTTGGTGCATCGGGCAGGCGCATCGAGAATCCCTTCCAGCAGCTCGTGGGTCGCGGACTCGCCGACTGCGTCCCGGATGGCGTCGGGGAATTTCGCGGCATGCGCGGTGGCCAGACAGATCATGGGTTCGTCGTCGGCCAGGTGCTCCATCGCGACCCGGACACCGACAGCGGTATGCGGGTCGAGGATGACCCCATACCGCTCATAATTCTCCCGAATGGTCTGAAGGGTATCCTGCGTCGTCCCGACACCAGCGTCGATCTGTGGATCAACCGTCCCGTCCGGGCCTGGCTCCATAGACAGTGACCGGGAAGTGCGAAAAAGGTCCATCAAGGCCCGGAGCCGCGCCGGGGTCTCCCCAGCCCGGTAGAAGAGATAACGTTCGAAGTTGCTGGCCACCTGTATGTCCATGGACGGACTGAGCGTCTTGACGACAGCGCCCGTGCTGTAGTTTCCCGAGTTGAAGAATCGCGCAAGGATATCGTTCTCGTTGGTCGCCAATATAAGCCGTGAAATCGGCGCGCCCATCCGGAGGGCGTACCAGCCGGCTAGAATGTCCCCAAAATTCCCGGTGGGCACGGCAAAACGGACCGCCTGAACCCCTTCTGCACGGCGGACCTGCAAGGCGGCGTGGAAATAGTAAACGATCTGGGAAAGAACCCTAGCCCAATTCACGGAATTCACTGCGCCCAGGGTATACGCCTCCTTGAACGCGAGATCTTCAAAAATGCTCTTCATGATACGCTGGCAATCGTCGAACGTTCCCTTGACGGCCAGGTTAAACACATTTCCATCCAGCACCGTCGTCATCTGCCGTTCCTGCAACGGTGCCACCCGTTCGTGAGGATGCATCATGAAGATACGAATCCTGTCGCGGCCACAGACCCCGTGAATCGCTGCACTCCCGGTGTCGCCGCTGGTGGCTCCCAAAATATTCAACTCGGCGTCCTGCTCCTCCAGGATATATTCGAAAAGATTGCTGAGGAACTGGAGTGCAATATCCTTAAATGCCAGTGTCGGCCCGTGAAAAAGCTCAAGAATCCGAACCGGTCCCGCGCACACCGTGGGAGCCACATCCGGATGCCTGAATGACTTGTAACTGTCCTCCACCAGGGCGTGCAGGTCGGTATCAGGAAGGTCCGTGAAGAGACGTAACACCTCGAAAGCAAGGTCTCGATACGGAAGTCCGTCCCAGTCCTGCAGACGGGATTCCACATTGGGAATCTCCGCCGGGATCATCAGCCCGCCATCGGGGGCCAGGCCTGTCATGACCGCATCGCGAAATGTCATGCTCTCCGTCTCGCCCCGGGTACTGATGTACTCCATATCCTTCATCTTTCCGACAGGGTCCTGAATTATAGGATTTCACACAAACTTCATTGATTCCTTACCGATTCTGACAGGGATTGAGGCAAAGTGTAAGGCAGAAGGTAATAATGGACCGCATGAAAAACCGAGGACGGATCCACGGGGAGTGAGCGGGGCAAATCCCCGGGAATTCAGTGGTGCTGCATGAAATCCTTGCCTTGGATCCGGGAATTGCCTAGATTTAGAGGAACAGCTCATATTCCCTTCAGTCTGCGTGGCCGCGGGCCCGCGTCAAATACAAGGCTCCAATTACGATTTCAGGAAGTAACACCCCGCATTGCGGACAGGCAGCGTTGGCGAGTGCGGACCTCGCCATGGCCTCTAAAATCAACCCGTCCGCAAAAGGTACACGAGCACAATGCCAAAGGGACATGTAAAGTGGTTCAGCACGGAAAAGGGATTCGGATTCATCGAGCAGGAGTCGGGTGACGACATCTTCATGCATCATTCTGAGGTGCAGTCGGACGATCTGAATCCGGCGGACGCAGTGGAATATGAGATCGGAGAGGGCCGAAAGGGTCCCTGCGCAACCAACGTCCGCAAAGTCTAGCCGGAAGGTTTCAACCCCAGTGAGCACCAGACTTTATGTAGGGAATATACCGTTCGACAGCGAGGAATCCGAGCTAAGAAAGGTATTCGAAGAGGTCGGTCCCGTGCGCAGTTGTGACCTGGTCATGGACCGGGTCACAAATCGTCCGCGGGGTTTCGCGTTCGTCGAAATGGAGACAGCAGAAGCCGCCACCGCCGCCATTGAGAAGTGTCACGGGCAGAGCTTCCAGGGCCGCGATCTAACGGTCAACGAAGCCCGCCCGCGTGAAAATCGCCGGGACGGCGCCCCAGGGGGGGGGGGAGGCCGGTACCGGGGGGGGGAACATGA
>CAZTAB010000580.1:0-3017 GCA_964611475.1 uncultured Verrucomicrobiota bacterium
CCTCCTCAACAATCCGCTTGATTCGGGCGGCGAGGAGAGCCTCTTCCGCGTCATCTGCCGCCTGCTTTGCCCGTGTCACCTCGTGCACATCGGGAACCCCGGCCCGCTGGTTGCTCTCGCTGAAGCTCTTGAGCTTCCGCTGCTCCTCTTCCATCCGAACCTCGGCAAGTTCCACCGTGGTGTCGAGTTGAACAATCGTCCGGTAGTACAGGCGAAGGCGCCGCTCGAGATCGCTCCGGATCTCTTCCAGTTCGGTCGCCAGTTCCAGCAAGCGCAGACGGTTCTGGTTGTGGCGGGCCCGCTGGGCGCTGAAGTTGTCGAGCGGCATCCTCAACACGAAATTCACGCGATAATCCTCCTGGTCATCGTTTCCGTCGAACCCCTCGGCGGCGATAAGGGTTGCGTCCAAATCGGGCCGGGTTTCCTCGGAGCCGATCCAGTACTCCTGACGTTGGACCTCCATGGCCAGCAATTGATTTCGCACGGATTCGTGGTGTTGAAGCGTCAAATCGATTTCCGCATCCAGGGTTCCTTCGAGTTCTGGGATCTCGGCCAGGTCCTCCTCCACGAACGTCGGCTCGGCGGACAAATCCGCTCCCATCAGGTCCAGCAACCGGTCGATCGTGTTCTGGCGGGTCGTTTGCTCCCGCACCAGGTCGGATTTCGCCTGGTTCAGACTGATTCGCGCGTTGGTCTCCTCAACCATGGCGGAAAACCCGGCCTGCACCTTGGCCTCCACGTCGGAAAGAAACTCCTCCGCGTCCTTCACCCGGTTCTCGCGCACGCTGATTCGCTTCCGCAAACGCTGGATGTCGTAGAACAGCTCCACCACCCGCAGGTGCAGCTGCCGCAACTCGAGCATGCGATCGTTGATGGCCACATGGTAATCCCGGTTTGCCCGGGTCAGCGGAAGGTGCTGCCGCAGGGCCTCGTGCCGGATCCGAAACAGGTTGCGCGAAACCGCCACGCCATAGTTGGAGAGGACGTCGCTGCCCCCACGGCCAGAATCGGCCTCCTCATCGTACTCAAACCGGACAAACGGTTCGATCTCGAAACCGGCAACGCGGCCGGTCACGCGCACCTCGCCGGCGCCAAAATCATCCGCGTCGATCAGGGTGTAGTCCGCGTCGACGAACGGCGCATACAAATCCTGCCGGACGACCGGCAATTGGAGCCCGGCACGCTGCGCGACATAGGTCTGCCTGCGCAGGGACCGATTGCATTGCACCGCCCGGACCAGGCACGACTTCAGGCTCATCTCCCGGAATTCATCCTGTCCCGGGTTCCCGGTCCGGTCCCCGTAGAACGCCACCCTGTCGTCGATGTCGGCAACGGCCTGCACCGGCGGCTTCACCTCCATGATCGGCTCCATGATGTCGTATCCGCCGGGCAAAGCCATGCGGTTAGAGGCACACCCCACCAGGCCCAGCGACAGGGCCGGGAAAACGATGAATCGCTGTAGATTTCGGATCACGTCATTCGCCTTCGAAGGAATGGGCCGAGGCGACCCGGGGACAAACAAACCATAAGCCATGTCCCGCGGGAATTGGCAGCAAATAATTTTGCAGAACCGTGGCCAAGGAAAGGTGCGTATGCCTACGCCCCGGGGACCGGCTCCACCAGCACCGCCGCATATCCGTCCTGCTGCCGCGGAAGGCGAAGCTTGACCCGGCCATCCCGGATTCGAAGCGGCTTCGCCTGGCCGGGGCGAAGCTTTCGCACCGAAATCTCGCCCGGTTTCATTCCCAACTTGCGGGCGTTCAGCCGCAGCGCCACATCCCTCCGGGCGTCACTGCGCGCCATGAGGAACACGAGGCAGTGACCGGGCCAGTGGTACGTGGCCGCATAGGCGGGGACCCGCACGGTGGCCTGGTTCCACCACGCCTGCATTTCGATCAGGTGATCGAAGTCGACAAGCGACAGGAGCTTCCAGTACTCCTCCAGACGCGCCCACTCCGCCGGCGTGCCGTCATCGGCGCCCGAGCAGTTGCCGACGGTCATGGCCATGTCCGCGAGGCTGACCGCGCAAACGCCGAAGTTGTAGGCGCGGCGCGCGCGGGAATTCCAGGCCCAGAGGTTAAACTTGCCGCTGTTCAGCAGGCCGTTGTTGTGATTCCGCATCATCTCCGGCGTGAACACATCGCGGCTTTCGCCGTAGATGCGGGCAGACTGATACGCGCACCTCATCGGACCGCTGCTCTCGCCATAGCCCTCAAGGCCGAACCGGCCGCCGACATCCTGCACGAGCCGCCACAACCCGTACATCTGGCGGTTGGAACGCTCAATGTATCCCTCCTTCTCCGCCCGGTCGGTCCGTGGGTCGGTGGATGCCGCCCAGTCGATGGACTGCCCGCCGTCGAGGTAGATCCCATCGAGGTTGAAGTCGCGGAGCACGCGCTCACAGTGCAGCCAGAGCACTGCCGTTGCGGTCTCCGCGTAGGCCAGGTAGGTCAACCGGAGTTGCGCGGGCCAGTCGAAAAAGTAGGGAGGCACATGGCGATGCCGCCACCGAAGACCCGGATCGTTCATGGGCAGCCATCGCGGGCTGATGTAGACCACCAGCTCCATTTCCAACGCCCGGCAGTCGCGCCGGAGCCGCCGGACATCCGGGTCGGACGTTTCCAGCTCGGCCCAGTCGGTCTCCCGAATCGACTGCCACGACTGGTGCAGGACGATGCAGTTGGCCCCCGACCGCTTGAACCGCTTCACCATTGCCGTGGATGGGATCTCCCGCGCAGTGACGCCCGGATTCAGACGTTCCCCTTTTTTCCAGTCCATGTAGCAGCAGTGCACGATCCGCTTCCGGAACGCATCGACATCCAGTTTCTGGTGCGGCGAGAGCACGGTATAAAACCGGCAGGCCACGCCCCGCGTGGACGCGGTGATGCGGCCGCTCCGTCCTCCCGTGCCCGGCGCTTCCTTCATCGACTGCCCCTCATGTCCGTCGAAATAGATCGAAAAGCCGTGGTGTCCGTCGTGGAGCGTACACTGCCCATTGACATTACGAGCGATATCGG
>CAZTAB010000581.1:0-2494 GCA_964611475.1 uncultured Verrucomicrobiota bacterium
GCAAGGAACGGCCTTGGCCGAGTATGCCAACGCGAATGATACGAACGCGACCGAGCTCACGATCCGGAAAAATTCAACGAACAACGCCGGCTCCTCTGCCCCGTTGGATTCGGCCGGACTGTATATCGACGTGACGGGCGACTTCGTCGTCCAGGTGGAGATGCCCGGGGTTTCGAGCCTGGACTCCATCCCGTTCCGTACACATTCCCTCGCCGCCTGGACGGCCGACCAAACGAAGGCGATCCATCTGGATAACATCCTCGGCACCACGAACACGCGACGCTTCCGCGACCTGGTGGGTGGCGACGATTTCGCGGATACCGGCGGGGGAACGGATGGCTGGTTCCGGCTGGAACGCATCGGTGATTCATTCAATGGATACTGGGCCACTGACGGATGCAACTGGACGTTGCTACACACCATCGACACGTCCGGTGACCCCTACGGGGATACGCTTCGCGTGGGCCTGGCAACGTGGAATGCCAGCAGCTCGGCCTTTGGCGCGCGCTTCGACAACTTCGAACTCATGACCCCAATGGAGATCGTCATCACGAACGTCGTCGTGGCCGATACGGCGGGCATTGCATTCGACACCGACGAGGGCCTGACCTATCATCTGGAAGCCACTCCGGACCTGGTGTCAACGAACTACAGCGACACGGGTGCCTTCGTGACGGGAAGCGGCGGGCCCGTGACCCTGTTCGACCCCTCGGGTACCTCCTCAATGAAAAACTATCGCGTGGTGGTTGAGCTCTGAGGAACGTCTACGGCGACGCGATGCTCGACAACGGGGCGGGCGGCATCCACGCCATACAAGCTTGGAAACCCGGAGGCGTGACCCGTGCGAGCTTCCTTCGCTGAAATCGACATCACACCCCCGATGAGTACCCAGCTCGTCGGGTGGCTGGAAATCGCCCGGCCGGCGCGGTCCGTCCACGATCCCGTGTTTGCCCGGATCGCAGTCTTCGAACGGAACGGGAAGCGCGTGGCCTTCGTGGCGCTGGACCTTCTCTCCATTCGCGGAAGTGACGTCGTGGATATCCGCCGCCGCATGGAGGCGGCGACGCGAATCCCGGCCGGCAACATCATGATCTCGGCCACCCATAACCATGCCGGTCCGGCGATCGTCCGACTCGGGACCTTCGGTCGCGACGAGGAATACCTAGCGAATCTCAAGGAGAAGCTGACGCGTCTGGCGGAGGAAGCGGTGGGCCGCCTGGCCGAAGCGCACCTCGGCATCGGTGTAGGGTTCGAGGGGCGGATCTCGTTCAATCGCCGTTGGGTGATGAGGGACGGCACCGCAATGTCCGCACCGGGCGTCGCCAATCCGGAAGCGCTCTACAACGAAGGACCCATCGATCCGCAGCTTGGTGTTGTCGCTGTTCGCCGAAAAGACGGCGGGGGCATGGGCTATCTTGTGAATTGGGCCTGCCACCCGGTGGATGTCTATGACCTGCACACCGTCACTGCCAGCTGGCCTGGTGCGCTGGCGGCTGAAGTGAAAAAACGCGAAAACTGCCCCTGCCTGGTGCTGAACGGCGCGTTCGCAAACATCAATCAGGTCAACTGGTTCGACCCGGATTACGAACAGGACCACGAGCACATGGGCAAGGTACTCGCCGACGACCTTGCCAATGTTGTCTCGGGAATGACATTTGAAGACAACGCACGAATCGCAGTCGCAAGCCGTCTGCTGGAGTTGCCGCTGCGCGATATTTCGGACGAGGAGATTTCATCGGCCCGGCGGACCCTCGCGGGCGAGGATGTGCCGCTGCCGCCCGGCGTTCAGCGGTATGCAAGCGACAAAGCCTACGCGGATTCAATTCTTCGCCTGGCGGAACGCAAAAGGGAGCGCGATTTTTCCCGGGCGGAAGTCCAGGTCATCCGCCTGGGACCTGCCGCGTTCATCGGGCTGCCGGCCGAGCCTTTCGTGGAGACCGGCTTGAAGATCAAGCTTGCGAGCCCGTTGGATCCCACTTTCGTGGTCGGCGCCGCGAACGGCATGGTAGGATACGCCCCGCCGCCCGAACACTACGCCCGCGGCGGCTACGAATGCACCACCGCCTACTGGAGCAAGGTTGCCCCGTCGGCTGCGGGGATGATGGCGGAGACCGGAATCGAGTTGGCGCGATCGATGTACAAAGGGTGACAGGATCACGGATCGGGTTTACCCTGAGAGTTCGTTCACGGATTCAGGAAAACAATCGTAATCCGTAATCGTCACGCGTAATCGTGATCCGAAAGGTTTGACGACTGCGTGAGGACGATTACGGTAGACAAGAAAAGAACCTTCTGACGGAATGGATTGAACATGGCACGACTGGCAATTAACGGTGCTGAACCGGTGCGGACGCGGCCGTTTCCGGATTGGCCGGTGTTTACCCAGGCCGAGGCACAATCGGCGGCCGCGGTGATCGACTCCGGCGACTGGGGGCATACCGGCGACTCCACGGGAAGCAAAGTGGACGAATTCCGGGAGGCGTTCAGCGCCTAT